>JAYVXL010000945.1:0-2959 GCA_043785185.1 Myxococcales bacterium | reverse complement strand
GAAGGCTCGGAGCGCCGCCGCGGCTCACTTCGACAGATACCGAACGATGAGCGTCGTCGCCTCGTCGACGAGCGCGTCGCCTTCGAGCAAGGTGGGCTCGTGCAGGACGGCGCCGTGCGTGACCGCTTCGACCACGTGCGCCATCAAGAACGCGGCGAGGTCGAGGTTCTCCGTCCGCAGCTCACGGCGGTGCGCCTCGAGGTATGCGCGAACGAGCGTGCGACTCCGCGTCTCGACCTGCTCGATGCGCTGGAGTCGGCCGAGGCGCGGCACCTGCTCGACGAGCACACGGTGGAGACGCGGGTCGATCCGGTGAGCCGCGATCATGACGCGGATCGCCTCGCGCACGGCCACGGCGAGCGGGGCGGCCGCGAGCTCGCTGGCCTTGGCTTCGAGCAGCGCGATCATCTCCGCCATGTGCCGCTGGGGGCAGGCCTCGATCCAGCGGCCCTGCCGTCCTTGCGCGCGGACGATGGGCACGCCTACGTGCGGGCGCACCTGTACGAGACGCACGACGTCTGGCACGTCCTCACGGGCTTCGCGACCGACGTGGCCGGGGAGCTCGGTCTGCAGGCGTTCTACGTCGCGCAGCTCCCCGGTCGGCTCGCGCCCGCGCTCGTGGCGGGCGGCCTCGTCAACATGATCCTCTTCGACTTCGGTGCGCGCGACGCGAGGATGCGCGCGATCGTCCGCGGGTGGCTGCTCGGCAAGGGCGCGCGTCCGCTCTTTGGAGGGCGTTGGGCCGAGCTCTGGGAGGAGCCGCTCGACGAGGTGCGCCGACGCTACGGCCTCGACCTGGGCAGCGTCGAGGCGGCGCTGCCCCTCGCGGCGTGAGCGCGCGCGGCCTGGGCGCGCCAAGACCCGCCCAAAAAAAGCGGCCCAGAATCAGAACCGCGCGCCGAGCTCCGCGACGCCGCCGCCGGCGACGGGTCGCACGTCGACATGCGTGAAGGTCGCGCCGCCGGTGGTCCCCCGCGCCCTCGCCTTGCTCCCGGACAAAAATAGATACGTCGCGGCGCCGAGCGCGACGATCCCGACGGCGAGCGAGATGTCGGCGACGATCAGCTTGGTGCGGGCCGCGTCGACCTTCGACGGCTCGCAGTTCGGCGCGCACGAGCCACGGAGATCGCTCACGTCGCCTTTGCCGGTGACGCCGAAGAAGGCGAACGAGCCGAGCGCGACGGCGCCGACCGCGCCGAGCACGATGACCGGCGGCGAAAGGCGGCTCGAGGAGGGCGCGGGCGCACCGGTCGCGCTCGCGGGCGGCGCGCTGGCCGGCGGCGGAGGCGGCGTCGCGGCGGGGCCGAGCTGCACCGACAGCGCGCGGTTCTTCTCGCCGGCGTGAATGACGACGCGCTCGTCCACCGCGGCCGCTCCCGCGGTCTCGTAGTGGATCGCGTGCTCGCCGGGGTCGAGCGTGACCGGCTTGCCATCGAGCTTCTCGAGGAACGCCTGCCCGTCGATGGTGACTTTGACGTCGACGAGGTCACGCCCCGCCGCGTTCCTCGCGCCAATGACGACCGACGGCATGCTCTGATCGAGCTGGGTCAGCCACTCCGTGCAGTCCTTTCGTACGATCGCCGGGCACGCGTCGCGCGTGCACGCCGCAAACTGCTCTCGCGCGCGCTTGTACTTGCCCTCGTCGCGCAGCTGCTGCCCCTGCTCGGACGCCTTCACGCAGACGGAGATCTCGTCGGCGGAGGCCGCTTTCGGCAGGAGCGCGACGCCGGCGACGAGCAGCGCGGCGACCGAGCGAAGAGCCGTACGCATACTCGGCAGACTACTTGGTCATGCACTCGAGCTTGTATTTTTTGTGGCCCGCCGCGTCGATGCTGAAGGGGGGATCGCAGTTGGACTTGGCGGCGGCGGCGGCTGGCTGCGGCTGCGGCGACGGGCGCGGCGCGGGGCGGGGGGCCGGTCTCGGTGTGGGGTTTGTGGCGACGGAGGGCGCGGCGGCGGTCGGCGCCGCGACTGCGCCCGCGCCCGCCTTGCTGCTTTGACGGGGGCTCGCGAGCTCGGGGTCGATCGCCGCCGGCGGCGGCGAGGGCGGATCCGCCGCGGCGACCGGCGGCGCGCGCGGCGCGGCCCCAGCAGCCTCGCGCTTGCTCGCGCCCTGGAGGCCGAGGACGACGACCGCCATGACGCCGATGAACGCGACGACGCCGAGCGCGATCGCCGCACCAAAACGCGTGCGCGCCCGTCCGCGCGCGCTCGGCACGCCCGAGCGCGCGACGGAGATGCTCGACAGCTGCGAGTCGATGTCGCGCATCTGCGTCCCCTCGACGATCGGAACGTCGACCGCCCCGGGCAGATACCGGCGGCTCGAACCCGGACGCCCGTCGAGCCGCGGCTGGCTGCGCGCGGCCTCGATGAGCGCCTCGGCCTGCCGCGCGCCCTGGGGGGCGCCCGACGACGCGCTCTCGATGTCCGCGACGCGCGCCGCGCGTTTGGTGAGCTCGTCGGCCGCCGTTCGCTCGACCCACTCGCCGACCTCGCTCGGCGACGCCATACGGCTGCACCGCTCGAGCGCGAGCGCCATCTCGCGCGCCGTCGCGAAGCGATCCTCCTGCCGTCGCGCCACGCCGCGGAGGACGACCTCGTCGAACGCCGCCGAGAGGCCGGGGACGAGGGAGCTCGGCGGCGGCACCTTCCCCTCGAGCGCCTTCATCAGCACCATCGCCTCGTTGTCGCCCTCGAACAGGCGCCGCCCCGTGAGCGTCTCCCAGAGCACGACGGACGCGGCGTAAATATCCGTCTGCCGGTTGATCTCGCCGCTCGTCACCTGCTCCGGCGCCATATACGCGATCTTGCCCTTGATCTGACCTTCGCGCGTCGTCTGCAGCCGACCGGCGGCCTTCGCGACGCCGAAGTCGAGCACGCGCGCCACGCCGTCGGTCCCGACGAGCACGTTCTGCGGTGAGACGTCGCGGTGCACGATGTTGAGCGCGCCGCCGTGCTC
>JAYVXL010000944.1:0-2959 GCA_043785185.1 Myxococcales bacterium | reverse complement strand
ACGCGCGCCGGCTGCGCGCGCTCACGCGCGTCCTCGAGACCGTCTACCCGCGGGCCCCCGAGCTCCCCAACGGCGGCGCAGGCTTCGGCGCGCTGGTGGACGTGCGCGGCGACGACGCGCGCGTCACGACCTACCAGCTCGTCGGCGCCGACGAGGCGGACGTCGCGGCGGGCCGCATCAGCGTCGCCTCACCGCTCGCGCGCGCGCTCCTCGGCGCGCGGCCCGGCGACGTCGTGACGCTGCGCCGCCCAAAGGGAGACGCCGAGGTCGAGGTCCTCGGCGTCCGCTTGCCGCCGGTCTGACAAAACGCGAACCGCGCGGACCCTCTCGGATCCGCGCGGCGCGCGACGTCGCGGAAGCCGCTTCAGTCGCGGCGACGACGACGGGCCACGAGGCCGAGCGCGAAGAGGGCGCCGGCGAAGCCGAGACCCGTCTGCGTGCCGCCGCCCGCGCGGCTCACCGCGCAGCTGCTCGTCGTGGTGTTGGTGTTGCCGCCGCCCCCACCGCTCGCGCCGCTGCTCCCGCTGCTCCCGCCGCTGCCGACCGGACCGCAGGTGCCGGCCGTCGCGTTGCACTCCGGCCCGCCCGTGGCGCCGGTACAATCCGCGTTGGCCTTGCAGCCGATGCACGCCTGCGTCGCGCTGTCGCACGCCGGCTTCGGGTTTTTGCACTGCGCCGCCGTCGTGCAACCGACGCACGTATTCTTCGCCGTGTCGCAGACGGTGCCCGTTTTGCAGTCGGCGTCCTTGGTGCACATGGCGCACTTGCCTGCGTTCGCGGCCGTCTTGTCGGTCACGCAGTGCGTGTCACCGGTGCACTCGGTGTCGGAGGCGCAGCCGCGGCAGACGTTCGTCGGCGTGTCGCAGACCGTGCCCTTCGTCGACGTCGCGCAGTCGGCGCTGGCAGTGCACTCGACGCACTTGCCCCCCGCGGAGCCGGCGTCGCTCGCGCCGCCCTCGGAGCCGCCGTCGCTCGCCGGCGGGCTGGACATGAGGCAGCGAGCCGTCGGCGCCTTGCACTCCCCGTCCTTCTGGCACGGCACGCACGTGTCGTCGGCGCTCGACTGCGATTTATTGCAGACGAGGCCGCCGGTGCACTTCGTGTTGTCTTTGCACGCGACGCAGAGGCCGGCCTTGAAGTCGGTGGGGTCGAGCGCGCAGACCGGGGTGGCGCCGCTGCAGTCGGCGTCCGCCGCGCAGGGCGAGCACGCGCCGCGCGTGCCGTCGATGCACTTCGGCAGCGCCGAGGCCGCCTCCGACGCGCATTTGTTCATCGCGTTCGACCACTCCGTCTGCACGGTGAAGCCCGCGACCACCGCGAGGCTGGTGCCGAGGCCCTGCGCGTCGTTCGCGCAGATGTCGCCGATCTCGCCCTGGTTCGGGGCGCGGTCGTACCAGGCGAGCACCGCGTCATCCGGGTCGGTGATCGCCTCGATGAGCTCGTGCGCGTGGACCTCGGTCGAGTTCTTGAACAGCTTGTCGGCGCCGGTCGCGCCGCCGCATCCCGTCTCGCAGCCGTTGGCGCCGAGGTCGGGGTGCATGCCGTACGCGAGCGCGCGCCCCTTGTAGTCGATTTGGCCGTGGATGCCGCAAAACTGCACGCACGAGCTCGCCCCCGCCGAGACGATCGACGTGATCGTCGGCGGGAAGTCGAACATGTAGAGCGTGGCGTAGCCGCCCGCGTCGTCGGGGACAGGCGCCGGGAGCGTGCCGTTGTCGATGTACTTGGTGAGGTCGGCCGTCACGTCCGTGGCGTTGATCGTCGGCGCCGTGTTGGTCGGGGTGATCTTGACGGTCTTCACGAACGCGCCGTGGCCGATCTTCTGCTTCGAGTCCGCGGGCTGCGTGCCCGGGTTCCGCTTGAGGAGGTCGGGGACGTTGATCGTGTCGTACTCTCCGAGCCAGTCCATGTACGGGCTGACGAGGACGGCCTTGTAGTAGTCGCTGAGCTTCGTCGCGACGTCGACGTTGACGCCGTCGCCCCAGAGCACTTGGACGACCTGGACGTGCGAGAGGATGCGGCCACCCTCGTACTTGAGCGCGCCGGGGGCGGTCACGATCGGCGCGAGCGCGGCGCGACGCGCGCGCTCGGCTTTCGTCGGGTAAATCTTGAGCGGCACGGAGGCGGCGAGCGCGCCCGTCGACGTGTCGACCTTCACGGGCGGCGACGCCTCGGTCGAGCAGCCACCGGCCACGATGGCGGCGAAGAGGGCTGTCATGGGGAGCGCACACGCGGTGCGCAGAATCCGGGACGGGTGAGTTCGCAAATGAATCTCCGTTTCGTTGGAGTGAAGAACCTGGCCGCGCGCGGCGGCGGCCAGGGGCAGCTCAGGATCGTCAGCTTATCGTACGTCCGCTCGCTGTCACCGCTTCACCCTGCGTCGTCGCTTTCTCCCCTCTTTCCCGACGTTGTCGTCAGGTCGGGGGATCGCTTGGCGGGCCGGGCCCGGGTTGGACGGCCCGGGCGCCCGATTCATTCGATCCTCGACGCCGCGCGCCGGCCTTCAGCGGCCGAAGCGAAAATCGTAGGTCACGAGCGTCGGCCCTTGGGCCTTGGGGAAGCGCCAACCGCCGACCTTTTTCGCGAGGCACGTGGGCAGCACCGCCTTACCCTTCGTCGTCGGAAGCGACGAGAAGAGGACGGCGACCTTCTCCACTTTGCCCGTCGGGAGGATGCTCCAGGCGAGCGAGACGGTGCCGTTCGCGTTCTTCGACTGCGCGAGGCACGCTTTCACGTCGGGCCCGTGCTTGATGATCCCGTCGAGGACGACCGCGGGCTTGAGGGCGCCCCTCGCCCACGTCGGCTCTTTGACCTCCGGCGCCTCGCTCCGCGCGGCGGGGTTGCCGGTGCACGCGCCCTTCACGCACGCGCAGACGTAGTGGGGAGCCGTGAAGGCCTCGCATTTCAGCTCGAACGCGTCGCAGCGGGTGCGCGCGCGCGGCACGCACGACTCCGGCTT
>JAYVXL010000943.1:0-2960 GCA_043785185.1 Myxococcales bacterium | reverse complement strand
TCCTGTGCCGGGCGCTGTAAACGACCCCCATTCCCCCTTCGCCGAGCACGTGCTCGACGAGGTAACGGCCGTCGATGGTCTTTCCCAGGTAGGGATCGACCTTCTTTGGAAGGGGAGGGATGGTGGTGGTCTCGAGATCGAGAATGCCCGCGGGCGTCGTCGCAAAGTCGCCGTCGTGGTCGGCCTTGGTCGGCTGTCTTTGGTCCCGTTTCATTCGTTTCGCGGTCGCGCGCGCCACCCCCGAAGGTAGCACTTCAATTTAGCCTGGTTTTTCGGGCGCCCACAGACCCTAGTGCCGCCCGCCATAAGTTCTGTCACCAGTTTGCCGAGCGGCACTAGTGCCGCGCGTCACTTCTCGCCGTGAAAACCGTGGTATGCGGCGCAGAGTCCCTTCGCGTCGCCGGTTACGAACCACATGGGTTATCCGCTCCAGCTAGCATTTCGGTATCTCGGCTCGAAGAAGCGCGCGGCGTTCATCTCCGTCGGCACCGCCTTCGCTATTCTGGGGGTCACGCTCGGCGTGGCCGCGCTCGCGATCGTGATGAGCGTCACCGGCGGCTTCCAGGAGCAGTTCCGCGAGAAGGTCCTCGGCGTCAACGCGCACGTGCTCGTCCTCAAGTACTCCATCGACTTCCGCGAGTACCGCGACGTGATGAAGAAGGTGGAGCACGTCCCCGGCATCATCGGCGTCGCTCCGTTCGTCATCAACCCGATGATGGTCACGCACGGCGAGCGGACGGCCACCGGCGTCCTCTTGAAGGGCGTCGACCCCGAGCTCATGCCCAAGGTGCTCGACCTGCCCAAGCACATCACCGAAGGCTCGCTCGTCGGGCTGCGCAGGGCCGGCGCGAAGCCGCCCGAGCGCCCGCGCGACGCGTTCCGGTCCGATCCGCTCCTCTTCGGGAGCGACAAGCTCGGGAGCGACAAGCTCGGGAGCGACAAGGCGGACGCCGGTGCGCGGGGGGACGGCGGAAGGGAGTCGCTCCTGCGCGCGATCGAGCGGCAGATCGCCGAGGACGAGGCCGAGAGCGAGCGCAGGAGCGCCGGCAGCCAAGAGGACGACGAGCGACTGGCGACCCCGCCGACGGCGCCGCCGACGGCGCTCAAGAAGAGCCCCGCGGCGGCCGCGTTGGTCAAGGACCCGCTCGGCGACGTCACCCCCGACGGCGGCTTCGCGAGCCAGTTGCCGGAGGACGACGTGCTCCCCGACAGCATCGACCCCGACCCGTGCAAGAGCGCCGACCAGGTCGCGCGCCTCCCGGGCGTCGTCATCGGACGCACGCTCGCCAAGCAGCTCGCCGTCAGCATCGGCGACTGCGTGCAGATTACATCCCCCACGATCGGCATCTCGATCGGGGCCGCCGGCACGCGCCCGCCGATCGCCAAGCAGTTCCGCGTCATCGCGTCGTTCGAGGCCGGCTTCGACCAGTACGACAGCAAGCTCGTCTACACCGATCTCTACGAGGCGCAGGCCTTCTACGAGCAGGGGGACAGCGTCACCGGCGTCGAAATGAAGGTCGACGACATCGATCGCGCCCGCGAAATCTCGCTGCAGCTGGAGAAGCTCCTCGCCAACGGCGTCTACCACACGATGGACTGGAAGGAGCTCAACCACGGGCTCTTCACCGCGCTGCTCATCCAGCAGATCGGCATGAGCTTCGTGCTCGCGCTCATCATCGTCGTCGCCGCCTTCACCGTCGTCGCGACGCTCATCATGGTCGTCCTCGACAAGAAGAAGGAGATCTCGCTCCTCAAGGCCCTCGGCGCGCGCGACGCGGCGATCCTGCGTGTCTTCCTGTACCAGGGCGGCATCATCGGGCTCGTCGGCACAACGATGGGCCTGCTCCTCGGCTACTTCTGCTGCACCGGGCTGCTCGCGTACAGCTTCCCGCTCGACCCGAAGGTGTACTTCATTTCGAGCCTGCCGGTGAACGTGCGGCCGACCGAGTTCGCGATCACAGGTCTCGTCGCGATCGCCATCTGCACCGTGGCGACGATCTTCCCGGCCGCGTACGCCGCGGGACTGAGGCCGTCGGACGGTCTGCGGGCGGAGTAGAAAGCCCTCGCGCCGCCGCAAGAAAGTGTGTCATCTTCCAGGCGTCCATGCGCTGGCTAGTGGAGATGACGCCGATCGGCAAGACGGAGGCACAGGCCGTCGTCGTCGAGGCCGAGTCCTGGCAGAAGGCGCTGCAAAACGCCCGCGTGCTTCACGGCGAGGCGGGGCCGATGAGCGGCTTCTCGATCGAGCTGCTCGAGCAGGGCTACCGCGCTGTCGATCCGATGGCGCGCCTCATCTACACCGTCCGGCGCGCCGCCGACGACGCGCAGGTCTCGTCCGCGTTCGCGCCGTCGGGCGCCGTGGCGAAGCTCGACGGGGCGCCTGCGCCGGCCGCGCCCGCCGCGCCGGCCGCGCCTGCCGCGAAGGCGGCCGCCGCCGCGCCCTCGACAGTGACAGACGTGACAGGCGCGAACGCGCCGGCCGCACCGCCGCCGCGCCCGCCCGCTGCGCCGAGGGCGGCGATGAAGCAGACGATGTCGTTCGGCTCGGCCGGCATCGCGGTGGAGAACGTCGCACCGAAGGCGGTGCCTGCGGCGCCGGGCACCGACAAGATGCTCCCCGAGGCCCCGCCGTCCGGCAGCGCCGACCCCACGCTCCTCAACGTCGCCGTCAGCGACGAGGCGGCGACTTACATCGACAAGGGCAGCCCGCACGACGGCGCGACCGCGGCCCCGTCGGTCTCCGACGTCGCGGCCACGCAAGTCATCTTCAAGCGCGAGCAGGACCCGACGCCGCAAGCGCCGCTCTCGTACCGCGAGTACGTCTACGCCGTCGCGTCCGGCACGCGCGAGCCGGACGCCGAGGGCGTCCTCCGCGCGCAGTTCGAGCTCGTGAAGAAGGCGCTCGAGAGCGCCAAGCCAGGCAAGCTCGTCAACCTGGCCGTGTTCGATGTCGTCTTCAA
>JAYVXL010000942.1:0-2960 GCA_043785185.1 Myxococcales bacterium | reverse complement strand
CGAGATCGGCCTCGAGCGCCTTGGAGATGCCGAAATCGACGACCTTCACGATCGGCGTCCCGTCGGAGCGCGACGTGAGAAACAGGTTCGACGGCTTGAGGTCGCGGTGGACGATGCCGAGCGCGTGGGCCTCGGCGATCGCCACGCAGGCCTGCAGCACCCAATCGACGGCCTCGGCGACCGGCACGCGCCCCTCGGCGGCGAGCGCGCGGGAGAGATCCTGCCCCTCGAGCAGCTCCATCACGATGAACGGCACGCCGGTGTCGAGCGCGCCGATGTCGATGACGCGCGCGACGTGCTCGCTCTTGATGCGCACGGCCGTCCGCGCCTCGCGCACGAAGCGGCCGATCGACTCCTTGTCGCGGAGCGCCTTGGGCGAGAGCACCTTGATGGCCACCCGATCGCCGAGCTGCTTGTGCCGCGCGGCGAGGACGACGCCCATGCCGCCGACGCCGAGGACGTCCTGCACCACGTACTTGCCGGCGAGGACGTCACCGATCTTCGGGGCCCCCGCCGTGGAGCCTCGCGCGGGGTCGTGGGACATGGTCTGGTCGTCGGACACGACGTTGACAGTCTAGGCCCTCCGGGCCCGCGGCACAAAGGCGCCGTTGCGAATCGCCCTGCGGATCGGCTACCCAAGTGAGCGCCCCATGAACCCCGCCTCCCCCGCGCTCCTCGTCGCCATTCCTCGTGCCGCGCTTCGTGCCGCGCTCCGCGCCGGGCCGCGTTTCGCGCTGCCCACCCTGCCCGTCCTGCTCGTCCTGCTCGTCGCCGCCGTCGCGCTTGGCTGCGGCGGCGCGCCCGCGGCGGCTCCCGCGCCGGCGAGGCCGACGGCGCTCACCGTCTTCGAGACCGTCGCGCCGTCGGTCGTCGCCATCCTCAACGACGATCGCGCGGACCGTGAGGACGAGATCAAGGAGCTCGAACGCACGCTCGGCGACGAGGCGAAGGCGCCCAAGCGCGTCATCGACGTCTCCCTCCGCAAAGAGCCGACGCCGCACGGCACCGGCTTCCTGATCGAGGGCGGACACATCGTGACGGCGGCGCACGTCGTCTTTCGCCCCGACCGCCTCAAGATCACGACGCGCTCCGGGCAGACCGTCGCCGCCGAGGTCGTGCGCATCGACGAGGTGCGCGACGTCGCCATTTTGAAGCCGAAGGAGCCGCTCAAGGGCGTGCCGCCGCTCTCGCTCGCCACCGCCGAGGTCCGCGTGGGCGAGCCGGTCTGGGCGCTCGGTCACACCGGCCACGGCTACTGGGCGCTGTCGTGGGGCATGAGCGAGGGCATCGCGTCGGGTCAGGTCGACATGTTCGGCGCCAAGCTCGTGCTCTTCGACGGCGCGGTGTATCCGGGCTTCTCCGGCGGGCCCGTCGTCAGCATCGACGCCCAGGGCAAGCCGCGCGTGGTCGGCGTGAACCACGCGATCCTCTTCACCGGCAACGGCCCGATCGCGCCCATCTCGAGCGCGGTCGCCGCGTCCGAGGTGCGCGAGGCCCTGGCCGGCCACCCGCCCGCCGTGCAGAAGACGCTCGCCGACTACGCGGCGCTGCACCGCGGCAAGCTCTACGCGGACATCTTCATCACCGATCGCCTGAGCGTCTCGCGCGATCCGAACGACCAGCAGGTCGCCCACATCCTCGGCGACGCGAAGATGATCGAGGCCAAGCAGGACGGCACGCGCATCCCGGCCGTGGCGATGGTCTTCGGCCTCCCGAAGGGCCCGACCGACGTGGAGTTCGAGGCCAAGGACCCGAGCGGCACCGTCGTCGCCAGCTGGCCGGCGACGGTGCGCGTCGGCGAGCACCAGCGCGTCAGCTTCGTGAGCGGCAACCTCCGCTTCAACGCCAAGACCCACGGCAAGTACCTGGTGACGCTGAAGAGCGGCGGCAAGGAGATCGGCCAAGCGCAGGTCTCGCTGCAGCTCGAAGACGACGACGACGACATGACCGACGACCACGGCGCCGACGCGGTCGACGACGGCGAGCCGGACGTCGACATCGTCGTCGCGATGCTCGGGAACGACGACCCGCTCGCGCTGATGGGCATCCGCGCGGCGTGGGCGGAGCGCAGCTACCCGCGGCGCGTCGCGTACTCGTGGTTCGCGCGCGGCACGCGCGGCTGGGCGGGCACGAACGTGAGCGTGAGCGCGTTCGTCCTCGACGACAAGGGCGACATCGTCGGGCGGAGCGACGGGTGCTTCAAGCCGGAGCTGCGGCCGGAGCACACGTGGGCGTGCCTCGGCTCGAGCGGCATGGCGCCGCCGCCGCTCGCGGCGAAGGAAGGCAACTACGACATCGTCTTTGCGATCAACGACCGGCCGGTGGCGTGGTGGCCGATGGAGGCTGCGCTCCGTAAGGACCACGCGCCGGGCAGCGACGTCGATCGGTGGATGAAGGAGATGAAGCGCGTCGTCGTGAAGCGGCAGAAGGCCGCGCAGCCGCCGCCGCCGCCTCCCCGTCCCCCGGCGCCCGCGAAGGGCCCAACCAAGCCGGGCGGAAAGCCGGCCGCGAAGCCCATCAACGACGTGTTCAACGGGCGGGAATGACATGCGCCTCCGGCCTCTCCCGCCCTTCGGCGCCGCCGCCGCGCTGGCGCTCCTCGCCGGCTGCGCCGTTCCCGTGGCCGCCGGCCTCGAGGAGACCGACGCCAACCGCATCGTCGTCGCGCTCGACCACGCGAAGATCGACGCGACGAAAGAGGCGGACCCGGGCGGCGAAGCCAAGCTGCGCGTGACCGTCGCGCGCGACGACGTGCCGCGCGCGCTCGTCGCGATGCAGGGCGAGGGACTCCCGCGCCCGCGGCCGCGCGGCGTGCTCGACACGATCGACAAGGGCGCGCTCGTTCCGAGCCAGGCGCAGGAGCACGCCCAGCTCACCGCCGGCCTCGCGGGCGATCTCGAGCGGACGCTCGAGGGCGTCGACGGCGTGCTCGCCGCGCGCGTGCACCTCAACTTGCCCAC
>JAYVXL010000941.1:0-2972 GCA_043785185.1 Myxococcales bacterium | reverse complement strand
CGATCAGCGGGAACCAGCTCGATTGCACCTGCACCATGACGCGGTGGCCGCTTCGGAAGGTGTGACAGACGTCGTTCAGCGCGAAGCGAACGACCGCGGGCTGGCCGGGCACGAACGGCTTCGGCGACTCGAAGCCGTCGCGGAATTTGCCGCGCATCACGTTCGCCCGAACGAGCTGCTGGTAGCCGGCCTTGCGGACGCCGGCGGGGTTCGGGGCGGGGTCCTCCACGTCGGCGGGGTAGACGTCCACGAGCTTCACGACGAAGTCGGCGTCCGTCCCGGTCACGCTCACCGAGAGGCTCGCCTCGCCGGGCCCGGCGAGCGTGACGTCGGCGTCGAGCGGGTCTGTCGGATAGACGAGCACGTCGGGCCGGCGCGCGGCGAAGCGTTGATCGCCCGTCATGTACTCCGGCACGATCCGGGGCGTCGGCTTCTCGAAGTAGGGCACGGGCTTGCTCGGATCGCTGACGAACGTGTCGGCGCCCGTCGCGTCTTCGCGCGCGCCCGGCGGAGCGGCGCCGAGGCGACCGGCGCGGACGCCGGCGTGCGGTGCAAGAGAATGGGCCACGCGCGGGCCTGATCCTTGGGCACGTAGACGGACGTGAAGAGACGCGCGCCGTCGCGCATCGGGATGCGGTGCTCGTACTTCGTGTAGCTCTCGCGCAGCGCGCGCGCGAGGTCGGCGTCGTCCTTCAGCTCGTACGGCACGAGCGGCCGTCCGTCGTCGGCAGGCGTCGCGCGCGCGGGCCGGGGCTGCGCGACGGCGGGCGGTGCCTCGACGCACGCGAGAGACGCGAGCGCCGCGGTGGCGACGATCCAGCCGTGGGGGGCGCGCATTGTGGCGTTATACCCCGGTTTCCGCGGCGCCGGGCGCCGGGGAATAGGGCGCGCGGCTCAGGTGTCGTGCCGCCGGCAGGCGCGCGCACCGACGGCCATGTGGCTGTGGTAAATGGGCGGCGCCCCTCGTTTCGCTCGCAGCCTCTTCGATGATCCCCAAAGAGCTCCTCGCGGCCCTCCGCACCATCGAAATCCATACGGCTCGGCTCGCCAACGAGCAGCTGGCGGGGACGTACTCGTCGAGCTTCAAGGGCCAGGGCCTCGCATTCCGCGAGGTCCGCCCGTACCAGCCGGGGGACGACGTCCGCACGATCGACTGGAACGTCTCGGCGCGCATGAACGAGGCGTTCGTGAAGGTCTTCGTCGAGGAGCGCGAGATGACCGTCATGCTGATGGTCGACCTGTCGCAGAGCGAGCGCTTCGGCACGCGGCGCGCCCCCAAGGCGCGCGTCGCCAGCGAGGTCGCGGCGCTCTTGGCGTTCAGCGCCATCCGCAACAACGATCGCGTCGGGCTGATCCTGTCCACGAGCAAGGTCGAGCGCATCGTGCCGCCGAAGAAGGGCGAGAAGCACGTCATGCGCGTCGTGCGCGAGATCCTGGGCTTCGAGCCGAGCGCGCCGGACGTGCGGCGCCTGCGCGACAAGAAGAAGCAGCCGATCCTCGGCGCGGCGACGGATCTGAAGGCCGGCCTCGAGGCGCTCGTCGGCGTCAGCCGCCGCCGCAGCGTGGCGTTCATCGTCAGCGACTTCTACGCGCAGGGCTTCGAGCGCGCGCTCGCGCTCGCGGCCGCCAAGCACGACGTCGTGCCGGTCGTGCTCACCGATCCGCGCGACAAGGAGCTACCCGACGTGGGCCTCGCCACGTTCGAGGACCTCGAGAGCGGCGAGTCGGTGCTCGTCGACACCGCCGACCCGCGGGTGCGCGCGCACTTCGAAGCGGCGATGAAGCGCCTCGCCGAGTCGCGGCGCCAGCTCTTCTCGAAGCTCGGTCTCGACGCCGTCGAGATCGAGACGAGCGGCTCGTTCGTCCGCCCCCTGCGCGATCTCTTCGCGCGCCGCGCGCGGAGGATCCGGCGATGACGGGCGAGCGCGCGCGCCTCCTGCCTTTCCTGCGCTTCCCTTGCTCCGCGCTCGCGGCGGCGCTCGCCTCGCTGCTCGCGCCGGCGCACGCGCGCGCCCAGGCCGACGCCGACGCCGGCGCCGGCGAGAGCGTGAGCGGCTGCGTGGAGAGCATCCCGAGCGGGGCGCAGCGGCCGCGGCTCACCGAGACGTTCCCCGCGCGCGGCACGAGCGGCTTCGCGTCTACGCTGGTCGTCAAGGTCGAGCACGGCAAGGGGGAGAGCGTCCTGCCGCGCGGCCTCGAGCTCGGGACCGACGCCGCGAAGCTCCTGAAGAAGGCCGAGTTCGTCCTGCCCGATCAGGACGGCGGCGGCGCCGCGCGCCTCGTCGCGCCGGCGCCCGACCCGAACAAGCCCGAGCGCGTCACGACGACGCTGGAGCTCCCGGTCGTGCCGCTGCCGGCCGAGCCGGGCCGCCACGTGCTCGTCCTTCCGGCGCTGCCGATCGCCGTCGCGCGCGCGAACGGCGAGATCGCGACGGCGTGCACCAAGCCGCACACCATCGTCGTCGAGGACCCGATCGCCCAGACGCCCGAGGCTCGGCCCAAGCCGAACCCGCCGGCCGTCCGGCAGCGCGAGGAGTGGACGACGCTGAAGTACGCGCTCCTCATCGCGTCGCTCGCCCTCCTCGCTGGCGCGGTGCTCGCGCTGCTCCTGCGCCGCTGGCTCACGCGCCCGCGCCCGGTGCCGCCGCCGCCGCCGCCGCGCCCGCCGTGGGAGATCGCGCTCGAGAAGCTCGACGAGGTGCGCCACGCGGGCCTGCTCGAGCAGGGTCGCTTCGGCGAGTACTTCGACCGCGTGAGCGACGCCGTGCGCGGCTACCTCGGCGGGCGCTTCGGCTTCGACGGCATGGAGTCGACGACGGACGAGATCCTCGCGGCGCTCGGCAAGCCCGGGGTGCTCGGCGGCGTCGCGCTGCCGGAGATCGCGGCGTTCTTGCAGGAGTGCGACCTCGTGAAGTTCGCGAACGTGCTGCCCACGCACGAGGAGTGCACGGTGGCGCTCCGCGCCGGTGAGA
>JAYVXL010000940.1:0-2972 GCA_043785185.1 Myxococcales bacterium | reverse complement strand
GGCGGCCCTCGCCGGCGCGCCGCTCGGGCTGCGCGCGGTCGTCGGTGGGGGGCTCCTTCTCCTGCCGTCGCTCGGGACGGGGCTCATCTTTCCGGCGCTCGCGCCCGCCGCCGCGCGCGAGGCCAGCGGTTCGCGACGGGTGACGCTGCTCTTCGCGTCGGGGCTCGCGGGCGGCGCCGTCGGGGCGGCGCTCGCGACGTGGCGATACGGGCCCGCGCAAGGGCTGAGCGCCGCGCTGCCCGCGGGCGCGATCGCCACCGTGCTGGCCTCCGCGGCGGCTCTCTTCGTCGCCTGGCGATGGCCGACGGCGCGCGCGCCCGGCGCGGCGCGCGCGGCAGATGCGCGCCCGCAGCGAGGGCCGAGCCCGCTGGCGATGGCGTCCACGGCGCACGGGTTCCTCGGCGGCGGGGCGCTCGCGCTCGTCGCCCACGTCGTCCACGTCGCCACGGGCGACGCGCCGGACGCGGTCCCCGCCGTGCTCGCCGGCACGCTCGTCGGCCTCGCCGCCGGCGCCGTGCGCGCGCGGACGCTCCTCCTGCACTACCGCGAGACCGCGCTCGTGCGGGCGATGGCGGCGGCGAGCCTCGTCCTCGCGGCCGCGACGGTGCTGATGGGTCCCCTCCCCGCGGCGGCGCAGTCCCTCGGCGGATTTCTCCGGGCGCCGTCGGACGCCGCGGCGCTCCACGTCCTGGTCGCGATCGCGGCCGCGGCGCTGCCGGCCGCGTGGGTGGGCGCGTCGTTCCAGCTCCTCTTGCCGCACGTACGCGAGGACCTAGTCCTCAAGGACGGCGTCGGCCGCTCCGCCGGCGCGGGCGCGGCGGGCGCCGCGCTCGGCGCGGCGTTCGCGGGCGTCGTGCTCCTGCCGCGCATCGGTGCGCAGCGCGGTCTCTTGGGCCTCGCGCTCGGCTTCGCGGCGCTCGCGCTGGCGATCGCGTGGCGTGGGCGCGCGCGCCGGAGCGTCGCGGTGACGGCGCTTGCGGCGGCCGCGATCGCCGCGCTCTCGCCGCGATGGGACCTCGCGCGCGCGGCGCTCGGCCCGCAGGCGAGCGGTCCTTCGACGTGGGCGCGCGAAGGCGTCGGCCTCGGCGTCGTCGCGACGACCGCCAGCGCGGTGGGCGTGAACGGACGCGCGCAGAGGCTGACCGCCGACGACGAGACGATGGCGCGACTGGCAGCGGCGCTCGCGCCCCGCCTCGGCGTCGCGGTCGCCCCCGACGATCTCGGGCTCGCGGCGGCCCTCTTCGCGGCGCCGTGGAGCGCGGTGACGGTCCCGCGCGTGCCCCCGTCGTGGTACGCGCACCTGCCCCCGGCGCTGCGACTCGCGGCCGAGGAGCCGCGCGCGGACCCCGCGCCCGGCTACGTCCTCGCGACCTTGCCCCGCGGCCGCGCCGACGCGCTCCTGCTCACCGCCCCACCGGCGTGCGGCGACGGCTGCGCGCGGGCGTTCGCGCAGGCTGCCGCGGAGACGCTCGCGCCGGGCGGCCTCGCCATCTTCGTCGTCCGCGACCCGGAGCCGTACGCGCTCGAGGCGCTCCTCCGCGCGGCGCTCGCGACGTTCCCGCACGCGGGCCTCGCGGTCGTGCGGTCGCGCGCCGCGGTCTTGGGCGGGCTCGGCCCGCTCGAGCCTCCCGCCGGCCGCGGCGACGCTCTCGCCGCCGCGGCGACGCCCATCGATGTGAGCCAGGCACTCGCCGCGCTCATCGCCACCGGCCCTAGCGAGCTCGCGGCGTGCATCGGCGCCCTCGTCCGCCGACGGGACGCCTCCCCGTCCACGCTGCGCACCTGCGCGGGCGCCCGCGCGACCCGTGCGCTAAACTAGATTAAACTAGATTAGGCTCGCCACTGACCGATGGATCAAGCTACCCACAAGCGCTACCTCGACTACCGCGAACGCTACGCCTACTTCGGGCGCCGCATGAAGCAGCTCAGCATGGACGAGTACGCGGCGGCCGAGATCGAGCACAAGGAGCTCGAGGCCAAAGGGCCCGCACGCGACGACGAAGAGGAGGAGCGCTTCGACGAGCTCCTCAAGATTCTCTTCAAGGATTGACGCGCGCCGCCGCCCCTCAGGACGCCGCGCGCTTGACGATTCGGAGCGCGCGCTCGTCGAACGAGACCCCCGACTTTGCCGGGTTGTCGCGCGGAATCTGCGAGTGGAGGCGCGCGCCGCCCAGGATCTCCTCGCAGAGCGCGGCGTAGTCGATGCCCGCGGCGACCGCGATCTTCGGGAGCAGCGACGTCGGCGTCATGCCGGGGAGCGTGTTCACTTCGAGGACGAACTCGTTCTCCCCCTCGGTCACGAGCAAATCTACGCGGCACGCCCCGGTGCACCCGAGCGCCTGCGCCGCGCGCTCGGCCAGGTTGAGCACCCCCTGCACGCGCGTCGCGGGAATGCGCGGCGGCAGGATGTACTCGGTCATCCCGGCCGTGTACTTCGCGCTGTAGTCGTAGAGGCCGCTCTTGGGAGCCACTTCGATCGCGCCGAGGACGCGGCCGTTCAGCAGGCCCACGTGGACCTCGGTCGCCTTCACGAAGCGCTCCACGAGCGCGGAGGTGTCGTGCATCAGGGCCGCCTCGATGGCGCGCATGAGCTCGCCCATGTCGCCGGCCTTCGCGAGCCCGACGCTGCTCCCCTCGCCGCGCGGCTTCACGATGACCGGGAAGCCGAAGCTGCCGTGCAGCTCCTCGAGCTCGGCGAGGTCCGCGCGCGTCGCCACGTAGTACGGCGGCGTCGGCACGTTGTGCAGGCGGAACATCTCCTTGGCTTTGAGCTTGTCCATCGCGAGCGCCGAGCCGAGGACGCTCGAGCCGGTGTACGGGATGCCCATCAGCTCGAGGAGGCCCTGGATGCAGCCGTCTTCGCCGCCGCGGCCGTGGAGGGCCAGGAACGCGACGTCGATGTCCGCGCGGCGCAGGAGCTCGTCGACGCCGGCCGTGTCGGGACCAAAGGCGATGCGGACGACGTCGTGGCC
>JAYVXL010000939.1:0-2975 GCA_043785185.1 Myxococcales bacterium | reverse complement strand
GCGGCGAGACCATCTCGTCTCGCCTTGCAGAGCTCGCCGAGACGGACTGTCGCATCGCGGGGAACGCGCCCCCTAAAAAGCGGGCCGTGAGCGCGCTGGCAATCTGGCACACAAGGTGCTAACGGGGGGCCGCATGTCGCCGCTGAGGCCGTATCGTCACCGCGCGGTGCTGTTGGCGCTTTCGCTGGTCGTCGCGTGCCTGCTCGTCGCGCGGCCTTCGACAGCCGCCGACGTGGTCCCGACCGCGACCGACTTACCCGCGATCCTGACGCTGGAAGACGCGATCCGTATGCTGCGCATCCGCGGCCTCGACCTGCTCATCGCCGAGGCGAACACGCGGTTCGTCGAGGGCTCGGTGAAGATCGCCGGCGCGACGCCGAACCCCGTCGTGAACGCCAACGTCGGCGGCGCCCTGACGTACAGCAATACGAACGCGAGCCAGGCGAATTGCCTCGGCCAAGGCACGCAGTGCTCGCCGTGGATCTACAGCGTGGGCATCTCCGACTCGGCGGCCCTCGAGGACACGCTCTCCGGCAAGCGCGACTTGCGGCAGAAGGTCGCGCGCAACGCGCTCGCGGCGGCGAAGATGTCGCGCGTCGACGCCGAGCGCTTGCTCGTCTTCCAGTTGAAGCAGGCGTACCTCGGCGTCGCGCAGGCGACGCTCGTGCTCAAGTTCTCCAAAGAGGTGGCGGCCTCCGGCGCGATCACGCTGAAGGCCTTCCAGAACCGTTACCGGGGCGGCGCCATCAACGAAGGTGATCTGCAGCGCATCGAGACCCAGAAGCTCGAGGCCGATCAGTCGCTCGACAACGCGATCGCGAACCTCCGTCAAGCGCGCGTGGCGCTGGCGTTCCTGCTCGGGGTCCGGGGCGAGGTGCCCGAGTTCGACGTCGACGCCAAGGTGCTCGACTTCAATGTGCCCGTGCCGCTCCAGGACGCGACCGAGGTCGGGCTCCTCCGCCGCGCGTTCGACCACCGCCCGGACCTGGCGGCGCTCGGCTACCAGCGCGCGACGGCCGAAGCGCAGATCGCCCTCGTCCGGCGCCAGCGCCTGCCGGACATCTCGCTCGGCGTCCAGTACGCCGGCGGCGGCTTCGGCGGTTACTCGACGAACGGCCCCGTCGGGCCGCAGACGCTCACGTTCGGCGTCTCGATGCCCCTCCCCATTTTCTACCAGCTGCAAGGCGAGCTTCGGCAAGCCGAGGCGAACTACGACACGAACACGCTCCAGCACGCGAAGACGACGGCGCAGGTCGTGAGCGACGTGGCCGGCGGCCTCGCGGCCTTCCGCGCGTCGCGCCGGCTGGTCGAGCGCATGGAGGGGCCGCGGCGCGAGGGCGGCGGGCTCTTGCAGAGCGCGAAGGGGGCGTTCGAGGTGACGGCGATCCAGTACGAGAAGGGCGCCGCGAACCTGACCGACTACCTCGACGCGCTGCGTACGTACATTGCCACGCGCGTGGAGTACCTGGGCAATCTGAACAACTACTGGACGGCTGTATTTCAGCTCGAAGGCGCCGTCGCCACGGACCTGCGTTGAGGAAGTCCATGCGCCCATCGACCTCGCTCTTGTCTGTCCTGGCGCTGCTCGCGGCGCTGGCGATCCCTCGCGCGGCGGCCGCCGCCGACGCGTCCGCCGGGGACGCGGGGCGGGACGCCGCCGATGCTGCGGCGACCGACGACGGCGCCACCGACGCCGCCGGCTCGGGTGACGGCGCGGCGGCCGACGGGTCCGATGACGGCGCGGCCGCAGACGGCTCCGGCGCGGCCGACGGGTCCGATGACGGCGCAGCCGACGGCGCGAGCGACGCCACGCCACTCGCGTGCAACGGCGCGCTCTGCGACACGACGAACGGCTCGGCGTGCTCCGCGGCGCATCCCCCGTCCAGCGGGCCGCGCGGCGCCGAAGGGACCGCGCCTTTCGCGATGCTCGCCCTGCTCGGCGCGCTCTTCGCCGCGCGGCTCGTGCGGCGCCGGCGCGCCGCGACCTCGCACGCGGAGCACACGCCATGAACGTCGCTCGGTTTTCGCGCCTGCCCTTGCTCCTCGCCGCCGTGAGCGCCGCGCCCGCGGTGATCGCGGCGCAGCCCAACGCCGCGCCCGCGGCGCACCCCAACACCGCGCCTGCGGCGGTCGCGGCGCAGCCCAACGCCACGCCTGCAGCCGTCGCGGCGCAGCCCACCGCGGGAGCGACCACGCGCGGCACCGCGGTCGACGTCGTCGTGACGGACCGCGAGCCCCCGCGGCGGATCGTGTCGATCGAGTGGAACCCGCTCGCGCTCGCCATCATCTCGAAGCTCAGCGCGAACGTCGTCATCGTCCCGGTCGATCACCACGCGCTCGTGATCAGCCCCTTCTACGCGCACACGACGACCGCCCCCATTGCCATCTTCGACGATGCCCAACAACCCACGTTGCTGCCCAAGCAGACGTTCGCGGGGCTCGGCGCCGAGCTCGGCTACCGCTACTACGGCGGCCTCGGCGGGCCGCGTGGGTTCTTCCTCGGGCCTTCGCTGATCCTCGGCGCGTTCAAGGCGACGGCGCAGGACGGCACGGACACGTCGTACGGCCAGCTAGGGCTCGCCGCGGACGTGGGCTACGAGGCGCTGCTGCTCGACAATCTCGCGCTCAGCCTCGGGGCCGGCGTCCAGTATGCCGCGCCGACCAAGTCGATCCCGTCGCAGCAGTACCCGGCCAACCTCTACGCCAACGCGCTCGTGCGCCCGCGCGTCCTCTTCTCGCTCGGATGGGCCTTCTGACCATGCGCATTGATCGCGCTCTCTTCGCGCTCCCGGTCCTGTCGCTCATGGTCGTCGGCGGCGGCGCGTGCGCGCCCGAGACCGTGGCGCCGCCTCCGGCCCCGCCCGTCAACTGGGCGTCGCTCGCCGACAGGGCGCCGGTGGACGCCGGCCCCCCGCGCGCGACGGCCAAGGAGCGGGAGGCGGCGGCCTCGTACGCGACGGCGCTCGCCTCGCCGG
>JAYVXL010000938.1:0-2977 GCA_043785185.1 Myxococcales bacterium | reverse complement strand
GGAGGCGCGACACGGCCTTGAGCCCCTCGAGGCGCAGGTAGACCGCGTCGAGCAGCTCGCCGTCCTGCAGGCGAACCTCGCCGGCGCCGAGCGGCGTCGCCACCGTTAGAGTGCCGGTGCGCCGCTCGAGCCCGAGCGCGCCGAGGAGATCGCGGAGCGGCGTTCCCGATAGAAGGCCGGTGAGCGCGTGGGGCGGCGAGCTCGCGGCGCGGGGCGCAGCGGGAGCCGGTGGCGCCGAAGGTGCCGCGGGGGGCGGCGGCGACGACGAGGCCGCCGACACGAGCGGGAGCGGCGGCGACGACGATCCGCTCGTCATCGCGGCGAGGCGGCCGTAGATGCCTTCGACGTCGGAGCGCAGGACGACCTCCTTGCGACGCGGGAGCGTCGGGTCGTCCACGAGCAGGAGAAACGGCGGGACGTGCCCGGTCTCCACCGCGAGCGCGTCGAGCAAGCCGAGCGCGTCGAGCGGCGCTTCGGCGAGCGCGTGCCACGCGAGGACGACGTCGAAGCGCGTCTCTTTGGCGCGCTCGCAGGCCATCTGCGTCCCGCTTGCGATCTGCACCTTCAACCCGCGCCGGCGCAGCGCCTGTGCGAGGGAGGCGAGCGCGGCGACGTCGGGATCGACGAGCAGGATTTTAAGGACCACGCAGCCCTCCCGCTTGCGAGAGCCGGTGGGCGACGAGGTCCGCGAGCAGCGCGTCGGCCGCGTGCACGCCGCGGAACCGCTCCTTCGTGACGCGCCCGCAGCACACCCAGTGCCCGTGCTCCGCGGCGACGACGACGGCCTCCACGTCGGCGCAGCCCGGCACGCTGCGCGCGTCGACGGCGCGCACCGTGAGGTCCTTTGCGTCGCGCACGGCCTGGCGCACGGCCGACGCGACGCCCATCGCGGGGTGCACGGTGACGTAAATCGCAGCGCCGCCGCCGCGCCGCGCTTCGGCGCACGCTTGCGCCACGAGCGAGAGGAACGCGTGGGTCGAGAGGTCGAGCGGGTACGGCGACGTGCCGCCCGAGTCGAGGATCGGCTTGGCGAGGAGCGCGTCGACGACCGCCGCGAGCGCGAGCTGCCCGAGCGCGAGGGAGTGCACCGCGCTCCTCGCCTGCGCCGCCGCGCGGTTCTTCGCGACGCGCAAGAGCCGCTCGAGCTCGAGGCCGTCGTGCGGGTATGTCGCGGCGCCCACCGACAGGGATACGCCGCGGCGCGACGCCACGGGTCCGCGGCGGTCGGACTCTGCGGGCGCCGATCGCTGCCGGCGGTCCCCCTCGAGTCGCGCGACGATGCGGCGCCGGCACGCGTGCGCGCCGAGGCCGCCCGTCTCTGGCAAGAGGAGCAGGTACTCGTTGGGCGCGTCGCTGGCGAGCACGTCGGTGTCGCGGACGACCTGACGCACGACGGCCTCGAGGTCGTCTTTCGAGACGCGATCGCTCGGCTCGAGCTCCAGCGCGCACACGGCGACGCGCCGTCCGTGGCGCTTGGCCTTGTCGATCTCGCGCGCCGCGATGTCCCGGAAGTAGGCGCCCGAGTAGACGCTGCCGCGATCGTCCTTGATCGTGCCGCCGCGCGGGCGGCGACTATCCATCAGCGCAAGCACCACGGTCGCGAGCTCGACGAGCGACGCGTGGTCGGTCTCGACGTCGACGGTGCTCCCCTCGATCGCGACGATGCCGAGCGTCCCGTGCGCCGTCTGGAGCGACACGGGGCGCGCCTTGCGGAGCTCGAACGTCTTGGCGAGCTCGTCGAGCCGCGCGATCGCCGGCATGTCGCGCGCGGTGCCGAACGTCGCCAAGCGCACGCAGTCGCCGCTCGGCGCTTCGAACGCCGCGTAGAGGACGACCCCCTTGGCCTGCGTCGCCTGCGCGAACGCGTCGGTGATCACGCGGACCGCCTCGGACTGGCCCGAGCCGCGCGCGAGGCGGATGAGCCGGTCGAGCAGATCGCTGCGCCGTCGCATGCGCCCGAGCTCGTTCTCGAGCTGCTCGCGCGAGCGCGCTTCGGAGAGGCGCGCGCGAACCTCGCCCGAGGCCACGCCCAGCGCGTCACCGGTGAGCGGCGTCACCAGCATTCCCGCGGCGCCGAGCGACACGCCCTCGGTCGCGAGCTCCACCTTCGACGGCGGCGCGAGGACGTACACCGCGAGCCGTGCGGAGAGCGTCCGCAGGTGGTGCACGAGCGCGAGCCCGGTGTCGCCTTCGAGCGCGACGTCGACGAACGCGACGTCGTACTTGTCGGCCTGCGACGTCGCGAGCGCCTCGGCGACGCTCATTGCGCTCGTCGCGCGGTCGCCCGCGGCGAGGATGGCGCGCTGGGCCACCTCCAGGATGGCCGGGTCCGAAGAGGCCACGAGCACGTTGAGCGAGCCGTCGGCCTGGTTCGTCATGTCGGGAGCTGCCCCGCGAAGACGTGCCGCGCCGGGCCGCGCATCACGCAACGGCCGCCCTCCTCGATCGTGATCGCGAGCTCGCCGCCCGGCAGGCGCACCGTGACGCTGCGCCCGTACGGCAGCATTCCGCGGGCGCACGCGACGGCGACGGTGGCGCAGGCGCCCGTCCCGCACGCGAGCGTGACGCCGACGCCGCGCTCCCAGACGACGAGATCGATGGCGCGCGTCTCGGCGTCGACCCTCGCGAGCTCCACGTTCGTGCCGCGCGCGAAGCTCGGGTCATGCTCGATGCGCGGGCCGAGCGCCTCGGCGCGCGCGCGTGACGCCTCGCCGAAGAGGACCGCGTGCGGGTTGCCCGCGTCGGCGAGCCACGCCTCGACGCGCTCGCCGCCGACGTCGAGCGCGCGCGCGCCGCTCGTGCGAACGACGCCCATGTCGACCGTGACGTCGCCGCGAGCCCCCGCGTCATCGATCGTGCACGCGCGCGGGCCGGCGTCGGTGTCGAAGACGAGGTCGCCGCTCGTCATCCGTCGCGCGCGCGCGACGTGGAGCGCGACGCACCTTAGGCCGTTGCCGCACATCTCGGGCACCGAGCC
>JAYVXL010000937.1:0-9694 GCA_043785185.1 Myxococcales bacterium | reverse complement strand
TGCCATCCGTGCTCGCGTTGTCGACGACGATGATCTCGACGGGCAAGTCGTCCAGGTGCGCGCCCGGCCGCCCCGCGAGGGCGCGCGCGGAGGCGAGCGCGGCCTCGACCGTGCGGGCGATCAGCGCCTCCTCGTTGCGCGCCGGAATGACCACCGTGATCGACTTTTCCATGCCCGCTGCACCTTGGTTCCTTGGCGCGAGATCAATGCGACGCACGTGCCGTCCGCGGCGAGCCCCGGTTTCCGCCCGTTTCAAGCGCCCTCGCCGCCGCGTGGGCGGCGCCGCGCGGATCGGGCTCGATCCAAGCCTGGGCTACGCGGTTCTCCTTTGACGGTGAACAATTCCAGCCGGCGACCGTCTTTCTTGTGTTGGACGCGTTCCTGCAGGAGTCTCCCGTCACGATGAACCGCCGAGCCTTTGGCCTCGCCGCCGCCGTCCTCTTCGCCGCCGTCTCCCTCCCCGGCGCCGCGCGCGCCGACGGCGCGCAGGACAAGATGGGGGCGGACGAGATCGCGAAGAAGACGCTCGAGCACGACACGTTCGGCTTCGAGGGCTCGCAGATCAAGGCGCGACTCGTCCTCATCGAGGCCGACGGCCGCACCCAGGAGCGGGCGTTCGACGGCATCAGCAAGAAGGGCGAGGGCGCGCTTCTTCGCAGCGTCATCCGCTTCACCGCGCCGGCCGCGATCGCGGGGACGAGCTTTCTCATGGTGCAGCACCAGGGCGCGCCCGACGAGCAGCACATCTACCTGCCGCGCATGAAGACGACGCGTCGCATCGGCGGCACCGGCGAGCGCGAGGGGAGCTTCATGGGCAGCGACTTCAGCTACGCCGACCTCGAGCGCAAAGATCTGCGCGAGGCGAGCTACACGCGCCTTGCCGACGAGCCGGTCGGCAAGGAGCCGTGCTTCCACGTCGAGGCGGCGCCGAAGACGCAGAGCGCGTACGGAAAGCTCTCGCTTTGGATCCGCCAGAAGGACTTCATCCCGCTGCGCGTCCAGATGTTCGACAAGGACGGCAAGCTCCTGAAGACGACGTTCACGCGCCGCATCAAGGACGTCGACGGGAAGCCCGTCGTCGTCGAGACGCACACCGAGAACGCGCAGACGAGCCACAAGACCGACCTCGTCATCGACGAGATCCAGTTCAAGCCGGATCTCTCCGACGCGCTCTTCACGCCCGCGGCGCTCTCGCACTGATATCCTCGGCCGAAATGGGCCGCGCATCGCTCCTCGCGCTCCTCGCGGTCGCCGGCGTCGCCGCGGCGCCGCGCGCGAGCGCTGCGGAGGACGAGGTCATCGACGATCCGATGCTCGCTCCGCAAAAGGCGCCGAGCGCGCCGCCGGGCGCGAGGCCCGCGCAAGCGAACGTCGCCAAGACGCCAAGCGCAGCGGCGCTCTTTCGGCTGTCGGTCTTCTCGCGCGGCGGGACGCAGACGTCGTGGGACGAACTGCCGGGCGGCGGCAAGGACGTCGTCGAGTGGCGCACGCGCGCGATCCTCTCTGCCGGTGACACGCCGTCGGATCGCCTCAAATGGGAGGTCGGCGTGCGCTTCGACGCGCTGTCCCGCGCGCAGCGCCGCGGCGATCCGACGACGACGTTCGAGGCGCGCCCATGGGAGGCGTACGTCGACGTGGGCCTCGCCGACCGCTTGCGCCTCAAGGTTGGCAACCAAATCCTGTCGTGGGGCCGACTCGACGTCGGCAGCGCCGCCGACGTGCTCGGCGCGTATGATCTCCGTGAAGGCCCGGCGATCGATCTCGACGCGCTCCGCATCCCGACGCCGACGGCCACCGTGACGTGGTTCCCGGCGGACGCCGTGCAGCTCGACGTCGGCTACACGCCGTTCTTCACGCCGCATCGGTTCGACGTCGCCGGGACGAACTACGCGCTCGTCGGGCCGAACGCGCCCAGCGCGGTCGCCGCCGCGTTCGGAAAGCTGCGCGGGCAGCTGGACGGCGCGAGCTTCGCGGCGGTCACCGGCGATCTCGCGCGCGTGAACGGCCCCGACGCGCGCCCCGACAATGGTGAGCTCGGCGCGCGCGGCACCTGGCGCGCGGGCCCCTATGATCTCGCGCTCACCTACGGCTTCGTGCGTTCGAAGATCCCGTCCCTCGCGCTCGCGCCCGACCTCGTCGCGCTGCTCGCGAGCCCGAGCCCGAACCTCGGAGCGGCGGCGCGGGTGAACGCGAAGATCCAAGACGGCGAGCACCTCGTCACGGCGAGCTACGATCGTTACCACCAAGTCGCGCTCGATCTCGAGGGGCCCGCGGGCCCGCTCACCGTCGCCGGCGAAGTCGGCGTGTCGCCGGAGCGAACGCTCTTCGTGCGCGACTCGGATACGGCGCTCCCGGCGGCGGTGCGCACGCCGGTCGTCCAGGCCGGCCTCAAGGCGACGTACGCAAAAGAGGAGACCTTCGCGATCAGCGCCGAGGCCAGCGTCGTGACCGCCACACAAGGCGCCGGTGGCGCCACGTACTTCGTCTTCGGTCCGCGCCGCCGTCTCGGGATCGTATTCGTCGGGGTGCACGACGTGATCGGTCGCCACGTGCTCGACGCGGCCGCGCTGGCGACGACGAGCGGCCCCTCGCTTTCGATCATCCCGCGCTACGGCTACCAGCTGACGGACGCGTTCGTCGTCGGCGCCGGCGCGGCGCTCTTCGGCGGCCCGCGCGGCGACGCCGGCGCGCTCGCCGCGGCGCAGCGCGGGCTGGATCAGGTCTTCGTGTACGGCGATCTGCGGCTCTAGATCTCGCCGTTCGAAACTGCGTCAGGTCCCGTTGGCCACGCTCACGCACCCCCGATGGACGAAATACCAGTTGGGCTGGTTCGCCGGCGGCGCAGGATCGCGGACGAGCACCCAGTGGCCGTCCTTGGTGACGTACCGCCACTTGAGAAGTTTGCCATCCGGGACCTCGCCCACGCGGTTGCGCGGAGTCGCCGGGACGCGCCACGGCGCGACGTTGCCGTAGGCGTTGCGGTCGACGCAGCCAGAGCCGGCGTAGTGCATCCGCGTGGCGGAGCCGTCGCCGGCGAGCGTGTTGTGCTCGCCGTTCGTGTAGGTCCTCAAGAAGTGCGGCGTGTCGATCTCCTGCGGCGCGCCGCATCGGGCGCCCGCCTGCGCGCGGCCGGGGCGCAAGTCGCCGTTGCCGACCCAGGCGCAATGATCGAACCCCTCGCCGAACAGGTAGCCCCACCGGTACGAGACGCCGTCGGGGTTGCCTGGCCCTCTCGAGAACTGAGGCTCGCCCTGCACGTCGTCGGTCCAGCCCGGATACGCGTTGCCGATGACGAACGAGTTCGGCGCGTACGAGATCGTCGTGGTGGCGTCGATCCTTCGGACCGACAGCGCCTCGTCACTCGCCCCGACTCCTTCGCCCACGCCGTCGTCGCCCGAGCAGGCCCCGATCGCGAGCGGGGCCGCGAGCGACGTGGCGACGACGACGACGCGAACGACCGGGAGGCGGGCGATCCAGTTGCAGCTCATGACACGTGCAGTTTGCACCCACCGTGCCACGGCAGATTTCCGGAGAATTGGCCTGGATCGCGGGTGAACCCGACGCGACGCGCGACGAGGCCGCGCGCGTCGTCGCGAGGCGCGCGACTGGAATCCGCCTTCAGCTGATCGCGGCGTAGAGGCTCGCGACCGCGTCGTCGATCCTGTCGACGCCCGCTCCGCCCGCCTGCGCCATGTCTGGCCGCCCGCCGCCGGAGCCGCCCACGTGGCCGGCGACCGTCTTGATGAGCTCGCCGGCCTTGTACCTGTCGGTGAGCGACTTGCTCACGGTGAGGACGAGCGACGCCTTGGCCCCGTTGACGGTGCCGACGAGCACGACCGCGTTTCCGAGCTTGTCGCGCAGCTTTTCGGCCAGGTCGCGCTGGGTCGCGGCGTCCATCGCGTCCACCTTGATGGCGAGCGCCTTTCCCCCCGGAATGTCGCGCGCGCCCTTGAGCATGTCGTCGATGCCGCCGCCGCTCGCGCCGCCCATCGCGACCTTGCGCTTGAGATCAGCCACCTCCTTCTCGAGCGCGCGATCGTGCTCGAGGAGCTTCTCGATCTTCTCGGTCAGATCGCTCGTGCCGCTCTTGGCCGCCTTCGCCGCGGCGCGGAGGCTCCCCTCGATCTGGCGCACGTACGCGAGCGCGTTGAGACCCGTGGCCGCCTCGATGCGCCGCACGCCGGCGGCGACGCCGCCCTCGCTGACGATCTTGAAGAGGCCAATCTCGCCGAGCGCGCGCGCGTGCGTGCCGCCGCAGAGCTCGACGGACTCGCGCGTCATCGTCAGCACGCGCACGACGTCGCCGTACTTCTCCTCGAAGATCGCCATCGCGCCGGCCTTCTTGGCCTCGTCGATGGGCAGCACCTGCGTCTCGACCGGCGCGTCGGTGAGGACCTTGGCGTTGACCATGTCCTCGATGCGTGCGAGCTCCTCGCCGGTGACCGCCTTGCCGTGGCTGAAGTCGAAGCGCAGGCGATCGGGGCCGACGAGCGAGCCCTTCTGCTGCGCCGACTCGCCGAGGACTGTGCGCAGCGCCCAGTGCAGGAGGTGCGTCGCCGAGTGGTTGCGTCGCGTAGCGGTGCGGCGGTCGTGGTCGACCGTCAGGCGCACGGCGTCGCCGACCGACAGCGTGCCGGACCCAACCCTGCCGAAGTGAACGATGAGGCCGGTGACCGGCTTCTGGGTATCTGTGATCTCGACGCGGCCGTTCGCCGCTGCGATGGATCCGCGATCGCCGACCTGCCCGCCCGCCTCGCCGTAGAACGGCGTCGCGTCGACGATGACGCCGACGTCGTCGCCCTCCGCCGCCGACTCCACGAGCGCGGCGCCCTTGGTGATGGCGAGGACCTTCCCCTCCCCTTCTTCGCGCTCGTAGCCCGTGAAGCGCGCGGCGCCGACCTTCGTGAGCGCCGCGCGCCACACGTCTTCGACCGCCTCTTCGCCGACCTTGCTGCCCTCGCTCCGCGCGCGCTGCTCCTCGAGCGCCTTGTCGTAGCCCGCCGTGTCGACGCCGAGGTCGCGCTCCTTCGCGATGACCTCGGTGAGATCGAGCGGGAAACCGTACGTGTCGTAGAGCTTGAACGCCATCTCGCCGCCAATGACCGTGCGGCCGCCCGCGCGCATCTGCGCGACCTCCTCGTCGAGGATCTTGAGGCCGCGGTCGATGGTCTGACGGAAGCGCACCTCTTCTTGCTCGGTGACGCTGAGGATCAGCTCCTTCCTCTGCACGAGCTCGGGGTAGTGGTCGCCCATGAGGGCCACCACCTCGGCGGCGACCTCGTGGAGGAACGGCCGCGGGATGCCCAGGCGGTGGCCGTGGCGGATGGCGCGGCGCATCACGCGACGCAGCACGTACGGGCGCGCGGCGCGATCCGGGAAGACGCCCTCGGCGACGAGGAACGCGGTGGTGCGCGCGTGATCGGCGATGACGCGCATCGACACGTCGTCGTCGCCGCCCGAGCCGTGGTATTTCTTGCCGGAGATCTGCGCCGCTTTGTCGACGAGCGCGCGCAGCAGGTCCGTGTCGTAGTTGCTGGTGACGCCCTGCAGGACCGCACTCACACGCTCGAGCCCCGCGCCGGTGTCGACGCAGGGCTTTGGGAGCGGCTCGAGCTTCGGCTGCCCGTCCACGATGCTCCGCTCGAACTGCATGAAGACGTTGTTCCAGATCTCCATCCAGCCCGTGCCGTCCGCGGCGGGCTCCTCGTTGAACGTGGAGAGATCGCAGCCGTCGCCATGGTACCAGTGGATCTCGGTGCACGGGCCGCACGGGCCGGTGTCGCCCATCGACCAGAAGTTGTCCTTCATCCCCATCGAGATGATCTTCTCGTCGGGGTACCCGGTGACCTTCTTCCAGATCGCGCGCGCCTCGTCGTCCGCCGGGAGGCCCGCCTCGCCGCCGAAGACGGTGACGCACATCTTCTCGGCCGGCAGGCCGTAGGTCTTGGTGAGGAGCTCCCACGCGTAGGCGATCGCCTCCTCCTTGAAGTAGTCGCCGAAGGAGAAGTTGCCGAGCATCTCGAAGAACGTGTGGTGGCGCGCCGTCACGCCGACGTTCTCGAGGTCGTTGTGCTTGCCGCTGATGCGGATGCACTTCTGGCTGCTCGTCGCGCGCGTGTACGGGCGCGTGTCCTTTCCGGTGAACACGTCCTTGAACTGGACCATGCCCGCGTTCGTGAACATGAGCGTCGGGTCGTTCCCGGGAACGATCGGCGCGCTCGGCACCACTTCGTGCCCCTTGGACTTGAAGAAATCGAGGAACGCCGCGCGGACGTCCGAAGCCGTCTTGGTCATTTTCGGGACCGTTCTCTTAGCACATCATCATAGAGCTCGTCGTAGGCGGCGGCGACGACGGACGGGCGGTATTTCTCGGCGTATTGCGCGCGACCGGCGTCCGCGGCCTCAAGGGCGGCGCTGTCGGACAAGAGCAGGCGCAGCACCTCGACCGCGAGCCCGTCGGCGTCGCCGGGCGCGACGAGCGGCAGCGGCGCGAGCGCCTCGAGCGGGCCGTCCTTGCAGCCGATGATCGGGACGCCGAGGCTCATCGCTTCGAGGAGCACGAGCGGGACGTCGACCTTGCCGTACAGGTCGTCGACCGGAAACGCCACGACGCTCGAGGCGGCGAGCAGCGCGGGCATGTCGTCAATCTCGCCGACCACGCGCGCGCACGCGGTGACGCGGTGGCGCGCGAGCTCGCGGGCGAGCGCCTCCGCGGCGGCGGCCGCGCCGCGCGTCTTGGGGCGGCAGGCAAAGACGAGCGTGGCCTCGGGCGCCGCCTTGAGGATGCGCGGGGCGGCAAGGACGACCGTCTCGGCGCCGCGCGAGACCTCGAGGTCGCCCGGGTAGAGGACGACGGGGCCGCGCAAATCGTAGCGTGCGCGGACCGCGAGCACGCGCGCGGCGTCGGGCGGCGCGGGCGCGGCGGCGCACGGGGGGATGACGCGCAGCTGCGCGCCGCGCACGCCGGAGCCGATGAGGCGGCCGCGCGTCCACTCGCTCAAGACGACCACGACGTCGCCGAACAGCCAGCGGCGAATCGTCTCGAAGCGACGCGGCGCGCTCGCCACCGTCTGCACGACCGGGCCCTCCCACCCGGCGGCGGCGCGCACGCGCCTCGCGAGCAGCGCGGCGGTCGACGAGACCGGGTTCGGCGCGAAGACGAAATGCCACAGGTCGTGCGGATCGCCGAGCGCCAGGCGACGCAGGACCCGCGTGTTCGACATCAGCGCCGGCGCGAAGTTGCCGGCATCGGCGTACACCGCCTCGTGCTGGACGCGCGGCCCGATGCTCGGTGCGCCGAGCGTCGTCATCACCGTCGGCACCGCCCGCGTGAGGTTCGCGGCGACGTCACGCACGAGGTTCTTGGAGCCGTCGTGCCACGGCGGCGCGATCGGCTTGGAGACGAAGAGGACGCGCGCCGCCACGGGGAGACGGAACTCTAGCATTCGCGCGCGCTGAACTAGAGCTGAACTCGAATGAACTCGACTAGTGTGGCGGGCGATGCTCGATCTTTCGCCGGAGCGCGCGCAAGAGCTGTGGCACGAGGCGACCCTCGCGATCGCCCACGCCACGGAGCGCAGCGGGGAACGCGCGCTCGGCCCGGAGGTCGCGCGCGCAGAGGCCGAGGCCTGGGCAGAGGCGGTCGACTTCGACGCGCCCGCGGCGCCCGTGGACGTGCTCCGCGCGCTCGTGCGCGGACTCGCGCGCGGGCACGTGCAGACCGGGCACCCCGCGTATTTCGGCCTGCCGCAAGCAGCGCCGGCGTCGATCGCGCTCGTCGCCGAGGCGCTCGCCGCCGCGTACAACCCGCAGCTCGCGGCGCGGGCGCACGCGCCGTTCGCCGTCGCGGTGGAGGAGCGCCTGATCGCGGCGGTCGGCGAGCGGTTCGGATACCCGCGGGAAGAGGCCGACGGCGTCTTCACGTCCGGCGGGGCGGAGGCGAACGCGACCGCGCTCCACGCCGCGCTCGCCCATGCGTTCCCGGCGGTCACGGCGCGCGGCGTGCGCGCGCTCGCGGGGCAACCCACGGCGTACGCGTCGACGGGCGCGCATCCGACGGTCGCGCGCGCGGCGCGCCTGGCCGGCCTCGGCGACGACGCCGTTCGCGTCGTCGCGGGTGACGCGCTCGGACGCATGAGCATCGACGCGCTCCGCGACGCGCTCGGCCGCGATCGCGCCCGTGGCGACCTCCCGTTCCTCGTCGTCGGCACCGCCGGCGCGACGGCCACCGGCGCGATCGATCCGCTGGCCGAGCTCGCCGAGGTCGCCGCCCGCGCTGGCGTGTGGCTCCACGTCGACGCCGCGTGGGGCGGCCTCTTGGCGCTCGTCCCCGAGCTCGCGGGCGAGCTCGCCGGCATCGCGCGCGCCGACTCGATCACGTTCGATCCACACAAGGCCCTCTCCGTCCCGCTCGGCGCGGGCATGCTGCTCACGCGCCGCAAGGGCGCGCTCGCCGCGGCTTTCCATGCGCGCGCCGGCTACATGCCGCGCGACGCGTCGCGCGAGCCGCACGCGCGCGGCCTCACGTGGTCGCGCCGGTTCTCGGGCGCGCCGCTCTTCGCGGTGCTCGCGACAGCGGGGTGGGAAGGTCTAACGGCGTCGCTGCGCACGCAAGTGGCGCTAGGAGATCGCCTGCGCGGTGGGCTCGCCGCAGACGGCTGGTCGCTCGTGAACGACACCCGGCTCCCGGTGATCTGCTTCCATGACGCGACGCGCCCGGACGGCGCGACCGCGCGCTTCCTCGAGGCCGCGGCGCGCGCCGTCCTGGCGAGCGGCGCCGGCTGGCTCTCGGTCGCGCGCCTCTCCTCGGGCGCGCGCGCCCTGCGCGCCAGCGTGACGACGCACCGCACGCGCGCCCTCGACGTGGACCGCCTCGTCGCCGCGCTCGCCGCCGCGCGCCGCGCGACGCCTGCGGGAGGCGTGTAGGCGCGCGCTAAGGTCCGATCGCGAAGAGCGTCGCGTTCGCCGTGAAGTAGACGCGGCCGTCACGGCCAATCGCCGGGGCCGTGACCGGCGACGTCGCGCGGCCGGTCGGCACCGCCCACTTCAGCGTCCCGTGGCGCGTGTAGGCGCGGAGCGTCCCATCGCTCGAGGGCGCGAAGACCGTTCCGTCCGCATCGAGGGCGATGTTCATGCCGTAGCTGGGGCCGGCGGGGAGGGTGGCGAAGACGGTCACCGATTGACGGGAGGGATCGAGCTTGGCGATTTGGTTGTTCGTCAGCGCGACGTAGATGGTTCCGTCGATGGACTCGACGGGGGCGTAGGTTGGGGCCATCCAGTAGACACCCGGCAGCTGCAGCGCGAACCTGTGCGTGGCAAGCGTAGGATCGAGGCCGATCACCTGCGCGCCGCAGGCCACAACGACGCTGCCGTCGCGGGCGATCATCGGATCCGAGCAACCCACGTCCGGGGCCACGGGGACATTCGTCGAGAGCAACTTCAGCGGCGTCCCGCGGTATGCGTGCACGGTCGACTCCCCCGTCACGAAGACGGTCCCGTCCTTCGCGATCGCCGGCGCACCGAACGGGCGGACCGAGTTCTGCGCGACCATCACCTTGCGGGTGGACGGCACGAACGTGTAGAGGGCTCCGCCGGCGCTGCCCATGAGGACCGTCCCGTCGCCCGCGATCGCCGGCGCGCCGATAAACTTGTCGACGACGCCGTTGGCGGACAAGACTACTGTTGCAGTCGCCGG
>JAYVXL010000936.1:0-9703 GCA_043785185.1 Myxococcales bacterium | reverse complement strand
GTGAGGCTAGAGGTCAAGGGGATGGCCCTACCTCGCGAGCCTCGGCGTCGACGACACGTACGTCTACTTTGGCGGGACGCCTTGCCGCGCACCGGCCGCTGCGGACTAGAAATTTAGCTAGCCACGCGGCGCGAGGACGATGCGGTTTCGCCCCTCGCGCTTGGCTTGGTACATCGCGAGGTCGGCGCGGACTTCGAGCGCCTCGGCGGTCTCCTTGCCGTCCCAGTTTGCGACGCCGATGCTCGCCGTCTGCTTGAGCGGCTGGCCCGGCACGACCTCGAACGCCTCGGCGTCGAGCGCCTCTTTGATGCGCGCCGCCGTCGCGAGCCCCTGATGCTCGTCGCTGACCGCCGGCATGATGAGCACGAACTCCTCGCCGCCGCGGCGGATGAGCACGTCGGGCTTTCGCACCTTGCCGCGCACGCGATCGGCGAAGAGGCGCAGAACGCGGTCGCCGTAGGCGTGCCCGTGCGCGTCGTTGACCTGCTTGAAGTGATCCAAGTCCATGAGCAGGATGCACACCGAGCCGTGGTTACGGCGCGCGCGCTCGATCTCTTCGTTGAGGCGCGGCACGAGGTAGCGGTGGTTGTACGCCAGCGTCATGTCGTCGTAGAGCGCGAGGCGCTTGAGCCGCGCGCGCTCGACCGGCGGCACCGAGCAGTTGGCGAGCAAGCGAACGAGGAGCTGCTGGTAGGGGACGAACGCGCCCTTCTCTGGCGACGAGACGCTGATGACGCCGATGACCTCGCCGCTCGACCAGAGCGGCTCGGCGATCATCGACGTGAGCACGAAGCCTTGGCCGCTCAAGACGACGAAGCGCTCGTCCACGTTCACGTCCTCGATGAGCGCCCCTTCGCCCTGCTCGACGACCCAGCCGATGATCCCCTCTCCCCGCTTGAACACGATCGGTCGCCCGTCCGGCGCGCTGCCGGAGCGCGCGCCGGCGAGCAGCGACGTGCGCGGCGCGTCGAGGAGGCGGATCGAGGCGTGATCGGCGCCGACGAGGTGCATGGCCGCCTCCGTCACGAGGTGCAGGGACTCCTCGAGCGGGCGCTCGATCGTCAGCTCCTTCGTCAGGTCGAGGAGGACCTCGATGATGCGACGCGGATCGGACGAGGTGGGAGGGGGCGGCGTCACCACGGAGACCTGATTGACCTGTCTTGTACTCTGCCGCAGCGAGGGACGGGGCGCCAAAAGGAGGCTCGAACGCAAGTGGGACACCTCCTCGGTCAATGAAAATCGCGGCTCATATGGGGCAAACCAGTGACGCCGGCGCGCGCTTCGCCGCGCGGCAGGTGCAGTCGCTCGAGGCGATCGACGACGATGTAGACGACCTCCTCTTGGCGTTCGATCTTCCCGTGCGCCATCAAGAGGCCGCTCGTCGTCGCCACGTGGCGCAGCTGCTCGAAGACGCGCGACCACAGGATGAGGTTGATGAAGCCCTCCTCGTCCTCCATCGTGATGAAGACGACGCCGCTCGCTGTGCCCGGGCGCTGGCGGCAGACGACCATCCCGGCCGCCTTCGCCCGCGCCCCGTGGGGCGCCTTCACGAGCTCGCTCGAGCGGAGCGTGCCCGCGGGCAGGCTCGGGCGCGCGATGCGCATGGGGTGGTCGGAGACGGACAGGCCCGTCCGCTCGTAGTCGAGGACGAGCTGCTCGGTGCGCGTGAGCTTCGGGAGCTTCGGGACGACGTCGCCCAGGTCCTTGCCGGCGAAGAGCGCGCGCTGAAGCGGAAGGCGTGGAACGCGCGGGCCGCGCGAGCCTCGCGCGTCGCGCTCTTCGCCGAGAGCCGGCGCGCCGAGGCGCGGCGCGCGCACCTTCCACATCGCCTCGCGCCGCCCCGGGAGAATCGCCTCGAGCGCGCCGGCCTCGGCGAGCGCCTCGACCTCGTTCTTCTTGAGGCGCGCGCGGTCGATCAAATCCTCCACGCTGAGGAACGGGCGGCCGCCGGCGCGCGCGGCCTCGATGCGACGGCCGCTCTCCTCGCGGAGCCCCTTCACCTGACGCAGCCCCACGCGGATCGCGCCGCCCAGGCCGCCGGCGGCTTCGGCGCTCGACGCGCCGATCTCAGGGAGGAGCCGCACGCCGTCCGGGCCCTCGAGCGTGCAGTCCCACGCGCTCTTGTCGACGCAGATGGCGCGCACCGGCACGCCGTGGCGGCGCGCGTCCTCGAGGAGCGACGACGGCGAGTAGAACCCCATCGGCTGGCTGTTCACGAGCGCAGCCGCGAACGCCGCGGGGTGGTGCACCTTGAGCCACGAGCTCGCGTAGACGAGCAGTGCGAAGCTCGCCGCGTGGCTCTCGGGGAAGCCGTACTCGCCGAAGCCCTGGATCTGCTTGTAGAGGCGCTCGGCGAACTCCTGCGAGACGCCGCGCGCCGCGAAGCCCTGCGTGAGCCGCTCGCGGTGGCGCTCGAGGCGGCCGTTCTTCTTCCACGCCGCCATGTCGCGCCGGAGCTGATCGGCCTGGCCGCCGGTGTAGCCCGCGCCGACGATCGCGAGCTGCATCACCTGCTCCTGGAAGAGCGGCACACCGAGCGTGCGCTCGAGGATGGGGGCCAGGATGGGGTGCGGCGAGTCGGGCGCCTCCTCGCCGTTTCGCCTCCGTAAATACGGGTGGACCATGCCGCCCTGGATCGGGCCGGGGCGGACGATCGCGACCTCGACGACGAGATCGTAGAACGTGCGCGGCTTGAGGCGCGGGAGCATCGACATCTGCGCGCGGCTCTCGATCTGGAAGACGCCGACCGTGTCCGCCTTGCAGAGCGCGTCGTAGACGACCGGGTCCTCGGCCGGAATGCGCGCCATCCTGTCGATCGCGCTGCCGCCGCCGAGCGCGCCGCCGATGAAATCGAGCGCCTTGCGAATGGCCGTCAGCATCCCCAAGGCGAGCACGTCGACCTTGAAGAAGCCGAGGGTGTCGAGATCATCCTTGTCCCACGGGATGACCGTACGCCCGGGCATCGTCGCCGGCTCGATGGGGGCGATCTCGGTGAGCGACGTGGACGAGAGCACGAAGCCGCCGACGTGGATCGACAGGTGGCGCGGCGTGCCATAGAGCGCCTGCGCAATCGCGAGGACCTGACGGACGCGGTCGTCGTTCGCGTCGAAGCCCGCGTCGCGGAGGCGACCCTCTTCGGCTGCGCGAGAGCCCACGGCGGCGCCGCCAGACCCTTCCCAGCCCCCCCAACCCTCCCAATGCGTGACGACGGTGCTCAGCCGATCGACCTGCTCCAGCGACAAGCCGAAGACCTTGCCGACCTCGCGGAGCGCGGATTTTCCGCGGTAGGAGATGATCTCGCTCACCATCGCCGCGCGGTCGCGGCCGTAGCGTTCGTAGATCTCCTGGATGACCTCCTCGCGGCGCTCGTGCTCGAAGTCGACGTCGATGTCCGGCGGCTCGTTCCTCTCGGCCGAGAGGAAGCGCTCGAAGAGGAGGCTCGAGCGCGCCGGATCGACCGCGGTGATGCCGAGGCAGAAGCAGACGGCGCTGTTGGCCGCGCTGCCTCGCCCTTGGCAGAGAATGTCCCGCCGGCGCGCCATCTCGACGATCGTGCGGACGGAGAGGAAGTACGGCGCGACGTCGAGCTTCGCGATGAGGTCGAGCTCCTTGTCGATCTGCGCGACGACGCGCGGGGGGATGGCGGCGGGGATGGCGGCGGGGATGGCGGCGGGGATGGCGGCGGGGATGGCGGCGGGAATGGCGGCGGGGATGGCGGGGGAAGCGTCACCGGGGACTTCACCGTCGTCTCTGCACGCGTACCGCGTGCGCGCGCCCGCGTAGGCGAGGCGGCGGAGCGCGGCGTTCGGCGTCTCGCCGGGGTAGGCCGGCTCCTCGAGCTCACTCGGGAAGCGGTATTTCAGCTCCGAGAGCGAGAAGCGGCAGGCGTCGGCGATCTCGACGGAGCGGAGGAGCCACTCGGGCCGCCCCTCGAAGACGCGCGCCATCTCCGCGTGCGATTTGAGGCACGCTTCGGTGTTCGGCGAGAGGGCGCGGCCGGCGGCGTCGAGCGTCGTCCCCTCGCGGATGCAGTAGAGGACGTCGTAGAGCGGCTTCTCCTCGCGGCGCGCGTAGCGGACGGCGTTCGTCGCGACGATGGGCAGCCCCGTGCTGCGCGACAGCGCGCAGGCGTGACGGATGCGCCCGTCGTCGTCCCCGTCGAGGTGGCGGTGGACGGCCAGGCTCGCGCGCGCGCCGAACGCCTCCTTCACAGCGAGCACGCCCGCGACGGACCACGCCGGCTCGGGCGCGAGCGCGGCCCACAGCCCCTCGGCGTGCGCGAGGACGAACGCGAGGGGGATGCCGGCGTGCAGGTTCTTCGGCACCCCCTCCTCTCCCTCTCTCCTGCCGCGCGCCTGGCCCTTGGGATGGAGGCGGTGGCTCTCGGTGAGGATGCGGCACAGGTTCGTGTAGCCGGCGTGGCTCTCGACGTGGACGAGGAGCGTGCGGTACGGCGCGGCGCCATCGTCCGACACCGACAGCTCGCAGCCGACGACGAGGCGGACGCCCGCCTCTTTGCACGCCTCCCACGCGCGGACCATGCCGTAGAGGCCGTCACGATCGACGACGGCGAGCGTGTCATGGCCGAGCGAGCGCGCGGTCTCCACCAGCTCCTTGGGCGAAGAGGCCCCGAGCAAAAAGGAGAAATGCGAGCGCGCGGCGAGCTCGACGTACGGCATGCACTGAACGTAAGTCCAGTGTCGCCGCGGCGCAAGGGTCGGCCCTTCAGCGCGGGGTCGGTGGCGGGACGACCGGCGGCGTGCCGTCCGGCTGAACGCACGCCGACAGATCGAACAGCATGAACTCGAGGGCCTTCTCCTGCGGCGAGAGCCCGGTCGTCGTGCACCCGCTCGGGAAGTCCCGCCCGGCGCGGTCGCCCGCCGAGACGTGGAGGTTGCTGTACACGGCGCGACCGCACGCCTGATCGGCGGGCACGTTCGTCGGCGTGTTGAAGCTCATGTACTCAGGCTGCGAGCCGCCCGCGGAGATCCACGTCTGCGCCGCCGGAGGGTGGACGGACGTGAGGTTGTACTTGGCCTGGAGCACGGGGAGCGTGCCGTTCGGCGACAGCGCGCCGACGTTGCCGAGCCACTGCTGGAGCGCCGCCCCCTTCGGAAACGACGTGTCCACGGTGGTCGGCGTCACGCCGTTCGCGCCGCTGTTGTCGTTGGGGTTGAACGACGCGACCTCGGGGAAGCCGACGCGGAACCAGCCCTCGTGCCAGTGCGACGCGAAGATGCGCCCGCCGGCGGACGCGTAGTCGTGCATGGCCCGGATGGCCTGCGGCGGCTTGTTCTCGAGGTGCTCGCCGCCCCCCTCGCACGAGAGGAGGACGATGTCGTATTTCGCGAGCTGCGTCGGGTCGCTCCAAAAGGGCTGCGCGTCGGGGATCGGCGCGCCCGAGGTGAGCGCGGTCGAGCCGTTCACGCCCTTGTAGAGGTGAATGTGCCCCGCGCCTTGGCCGGCGGAGAACTCGGAGTCGTCGAGGCCGATCTTCGTCGAGCGAAAAAGGCACTCGAGCTCGTCGGCGCCGCCGGTGGCGAGCGCGATGAGCGGCAAGTCGCCCTCGCCCGCGTTGCGCGGGAGTCGCGTGAGGTTTTTGTCGGCGAGCGCCGTGTCCTTGCACTTTTCGACGTGCGGGATCGTCACCTGGCGGCGCCACTTGCCGACCTGGATGACGAGCGGGATTTTGTCGCCGACCGGTACGTTCTTCAGCGTGAACTTGCCGGCTGTGTCGGTGAGGGCCGTGACGATGGGGCTGCCCGAGAGCGTCGCGCCGCACTTGTCGCAGGTCGCGCCGTGCGTGATGGGGCCGAGCGTGTCGTTGGGGACGTACACGGCGACGTTGTAGAGCGGGTTGTTCCCGCTGGGGTCGAAGACCGTCCCACTCACCGTGGTGCTCGTCCCGCCGGAACAAGCGACCTGCTGGCACTGCAGCCCCTTGCACGGTCCTGGCGCCGAGGCGTCCGTCGTCCCGAACGTCCCGGGGACGCCGCTGCCGCCACCGCCGGAGCTCGAGCCGGGCGCGCCCCCGCCGCCCGGCCTCCCGTCGCCGCTGAAGCCCGATTCGCCCGGCGCTTGCCCACAGCCTTGCGTGAACCCGAAGCCGGCGAGGACCCCGGCGAAGAGAAGAGGAAGCGTGACGGGGGTGCGCATCCCTCAGGGATCAGCAGAAAGCGTGCCGTCCGGCCCTTCGCACCAAGTCCTTCGGGAGCGGCAAGTTCGCGCGTGCGTGGACGCAGCACCTGGGGGAAGGGCGATCCACTTCGCCGTCTCGATGCACCGCCCACCCCAGTCGGCCGCGCGGGGCGAGGGGGCATGTTTTGCGAGCCTCTCGTCGCGCGGCGGCCGCTCGGGCATTCTAGGCGCATGGCGCCTCCCCTCCCCTCCCCGATCGCGTCTCCGCTCGTTTCGCCCGAAGACCTGCGCGCGCGCCTCGGCCATGCGCGGCTGCTCGATGCGCGACCCGGCCCCGACGCGTACGCCGCCGGGCACCTGCCCGGCGCGCTCCACGCCGATCTCGATCGCGACCTCAGCACCGCGAAGGCGCACGGGCACGATCCGGCGCGCGGAGGCCGGCACCCGCTGCCCACGCCGGACGCCTTCGCGGCGCAGCTCGGCGCGTGGGGCACCGGGCGAGACGACGACGTGATCGTGTACGACGCCGCGGGCGGCGCGAACGCGGCGACGCGCCTCTGGTGGATGCTGCGCGCGCTCGGGCACGCGCGCGTCGCGGTGCTCGACGGCGGCTTTGCAGCAGCGGTCGCGGCCGGCGTGGCGACGGAGACGGGCGCGCCGACCGTCGCGCCGAAGCCGCCGCACCCGCACGCCGGCTGGACGCGACCGACCGCCGACGCCGACGCCGTCGACGCGCGCCGCGGCGACAGCGCGTTCGTCGTGCTCGACGTGCGCAGCGGCGAGCGCTTCCGCGGCGACGCGGAGCCGTTCGATCCCATCGCCGGCCATATCCCAGGGGCGAGGAACGTCCCGTTCGCGGAGAACCTCGGCAAGGACGGGCGCTTCAAGCCGCCCCGCGAGCTGCGCGCGCTCTACGAAGGCTTGCTCGCGGGTCGCGCGCCGACGCAGCTCATCGTCCACTGCGGCAGCGGCGTGACGGCGTGCCACACGCTGCTCGCGCTCGACCTCGCCGGTCTCCCGGGCGCGGCGCTCTACGTCGGCAGCTGGAGCGAGTGGTGCCGGAGCGAGCGGCCGCAAGCGAAGGGCTCGGGCGAGGGCGAGGCGAAGGGCGAGGAGAAGGGCGAGGAGAAGGGCTAGACGGCGGCTAGACGAACGGCGGTGACGCGCGCCCCCGTCAGTCAACCCACCCGCGCAGCGCCACGCCCGACGGTGCGCACGGGGTCCCGTCGGGCCCCGTCCGCGCGATCTCGACCCACGCCGTCGCGCCCGCCGCCTCGAGCCACGCGTGGCCGTAGTCGGTGCGCCCCGCGCCGCGGCGCCACCACTCGACGGCCTCGAGGCGCCGCGTGATCGTGACGCGCGGCGAGGACGCGAGGGGCTTTTTCTGCGAGAGGATGCGCGTGGGCTCGACCGCGTCTCCTGAAGCGCGGTGCTCGAGCGAGGCGAGGCGCGGGGCCTTCTCCGCGCGCGCGCCGAACGGGAGGAGGACGGCGCGATCGAGCGGCGACCAGCGGTTCGTGAGCGCGAGCTGCCCCACCGCTTCGCCCCCGAGCTCGGCGACGAGCTCGGCGACGAGGCGCGGCAGCGCGCGATCGGCGCGCGCTTCGGGGACGAACAGATCGAGCGCTTGCGCGCCGCGCGGGGCGAGCTCGGTCGCGCGGAGGGCGGCGCCGAGCACGGGCGCGGGCACGGTGAACGACTCGAGCTTCGCGCGCAAGACGGCGAAGAGCTCGTCCTCTCGTGTGAGCGGCGTCGGAACGGCGACGGCGACGGTGCAACTCGGCGGTCGCCCATCCTCGGGTTTTTGCGCCACGAGCGCGCGATCGAGCTTCAGCACGAGCTCGAGCCGCGTCGCCCCCACGCCGCGCCCTTCGAGCCGCGCGGCGAGCATCGACGACAGGCGCTTGGCGACGAAGACGAGCGCCTCGGCGTGGGTGACGCCGTACTCGAGCTCCACCTTCTCTTCTGGCACCTCCGGCGGGACGTACGGCGTGAGCGGCGCGCGATCGTCCCCCGCGAGGAGCGCGAGCGCCTCCGCGGCGTTCGGGCCGAGGCGAACGCCGAGCCCGGGCCTTGGGAGCGCCTGCACGTCCCCCACCGTGCGGAGGCCCGTGCTCGTGAGCCAGCGGAGCGTCTCGTCGTCGAGCGGGAGCGACGCGACGGGCAACGGCGCGAGCGCGCGCGCGCTCGCGAGGGCGCCGGGCGGCGCGCGCGTCACCGGCGCGCGCGCGTACCAGGCGAGCTGCGCGGCGATGCGCGGGCCGTCCGCCACGCCGACGCGGCACGCGTGCCCGAGCAGAGAGACGCGCGCGTGGACGGCGCGGGCGAGCGCGTCCTCGCCGCCGCCCTCGCCTTTGCCGTCTTGACCGCCTTGACTGAAGAGGTGCGCGCAGCCGGTCACGTCGATCCACACCGCGTCGGCGGCGGCGGAGATCGACGTCGTCGCCCCGAACGCGAGCAGCGCCTCGGCGAGGCGGGCCAGCGCGCCCGCGACCGCGCCCTCGTGCACGACACGCACCGACAGGTTCGTCGCGTGCGCACGCGCGCGCGCGGCCGCGATCGTCTGGCCAGGGCGGACGCCGAGCGCGTACGCCTCGGGCGAGACCTCGTCGAGGCGCGTGTTGCCGAGGAGCGAGCGCTCGTCCTTTACGGCACCGCCTGGCCGGGCGACCACGATCGCGAGCGCGGCGCGTTCCGCGCCCTGGCCGAGCGACGGATCGGCCGCGCGCGCGAGCTCGAGCCGCACGCGCGGCAAGACGACGGCGACGATCCGCCTCACTGCGCGCCCCTCACCGAACCGAGCGCGCCCGCGCTCGCCGCGCCGGGCCCCCAGCCGAGCGTCTTCTTCAGCCCGATGCGCCCGCGCTTGTCCTTTGCGACGCGCACCGTGAGGCTCTCGGGGCCGCGCTCCAGCTCCAGGCGGAGCGCCACCGGCCACGCCGCGCGCCGCGGGGCGTCGCGATCGGTGATGAGGAGGATGCACGTGCCTCCCTCCTCCGCGAGGAGCGCGAGCTTACGCACGATCACTTCCGGCGGGACCGCGCGGCGCCCTTGCCTCTCCAGCTCCTTTGGTGGCTTCGGATCCATGGGTTCGGGCGAAGGCCAGGCTCCTCGGAGCCCGCCGGAGACGCCGCACGCGTCCATGTCGACGACGAGCACGTCGAGCGCGCGCGCGGCCGCGACCTTTACGGCGACGCGCCCGAGCTCGGCGCGCGGCGGCCGCACGACGAGCAGACGCGCGAGGTCCACCCCTCCGCGCGCGAGGCCGGGGGCGTAGAGCGTCCCTTCCGGATCGATCCATCCGCACCACGCGCGCGCGTCCTTCGCTTGCGCCGCGCGCACGGCGGCGATGGCCACGCTCGTCGCCCCGCCGAGCGCGCGCGGCGACGCGAGCTCGATCACGCCGCGCGGCAGCCCGCCGTCGGGGAGCGCGTCGTCGAGCGCGCCGCCGAGGCGGAGCGGGGCGGGTTCGCGCAGGAACGAGGCGAGCTCGGAGGCGTGCGCGACGCGCGCGCCGAGCGCCGCGAGGACCGTGTCGAGGGCAGCCGACATACTGAACAAATTA
>JAYVXL010000935.1:0-2983 GCA_043785185.1 Myxococcales bacterium | reverse complement strand
GTGATCCGCAACCTCGTCTGGGCGCGCCGGCTCTCGCAGGTCCTCTTCTTCGGCATCTTCATGTACTTCCTCTTCCAGACCGGCTTCCGCGGCTCGTTCGCCGCGAAGGCGGACACGGCCGTGCGACTGCCGCTGCCGGTGGAGGCGTTCCTGCTCGCCGACCCGTTCGTCGCGGCGATGACGGTGCTGTCGACGCACACGGTCTACAGGGGCCTCCTCTGGAGCGTCGGCCTCCTCGCGCTGACGCTCGTGTTCGGTCGCGTGTTCTGCGGCTGGATTTGCCCGTTCGGGACGCTGCACCACTTCTTCGGGTGGATCCTCCCGTCGACGCGCGGGCGCGGCGGGCACCGCGTCGAGGCGAACAAGACGCACACCTACCAGCGCGCGAAGTACTACTTGATGTACGCGTTCATCCTCGCCGGCGTGGCGGGGAGCGCGATCGGCGGCCTCTTCGATCCGATTTGCATCGCCGTCCGGTCGATCGGCCTCGGCGTCATCCCGGCCGCGCAGTACCTGACGGGTCGCGGGCTCGGGGCGGTGCAAGACCTCCACTCGCGCCCGCTGCAGTCCGCCGCCGATCACACGCAGGACTACCTCGCGCAGACGGTCTGGCAGTCGAAGCAGTTTTACTTCCACCAGACGTGGTTCATCGTCTTTCTCCTCGTCGCGGTGCTGTTCGCGAACCGCTTCATCCCGCGCTTCTGGTGCCGCGTCTTGTGCCCGCTCGGGGCCTTCCTCGGCGTCTTCTCGCGCTTCGCGCTCTTCGGCATGGAGAAGGACCACGCCAAGTGCACCGACTGCAACCTGTGCCTCGTGAACTGCCAGGGCGCCGACTCGCCGCAGGGCGGCGTGAAGTGGCGGCAGGACGAGTGCCACATGTGCATGAACTGCGAGACGGCCTGCCCGGAGGACGTCATCAAGTTCAAGTTCCTCCCGAACCGGAAGAGCACCGTCGTCGTGCCCGACACGCAGCGGCGCACGTTCCTCGCGAGCGCCGCCGCCGGCGCCGCGTTCATCCCGGCCTCGCGCATCGCCGACTCGCTCGACGTGAACTATCACCCGCGTGTCATCCGCCCGCCCGGCGCCGTCGAGGAGCGCGCGTTCCTCGAGCGCTGCATCCGCTGCGCCGAGTGCATGAAGGTGTGCCCGAACAACGCGCTCCACCCCGCGTTCCTCGAGGCCGGCATCGAGGGGATCTGGACGCCGATCCTCATCGCGCGCATCGGCTACTGCGAGAACTCGTGCGTGCTCTGCGGGCAGGTGTGCCCGACGGGGGCGATCCAGAAGATCACCGAGAAGGAGAAGCTCGGGCAGGGCGTGCCGCCGATCAAGATCGGCACCGCGTTCTACGACCACGGGCGCTGCCTGCCGTGGAGCATGCAGACGCCGTGCATCGTCTGCGAGGAGTTCTGTCCGACGTCGCCCAAGGCCATCTGGGTCGAGGAGGTCGACGCCGACGTGCGCGAGTCGGTGGCCGGTCCGAACGGCGAGCAGCCGGCGATGAAGAAGGTGCACCTGCAGCGCCCGCACGTCGACCCGAACCTGTGCATCGGCTGCGGCGCGTGCGAGAAGGTCTGCCCCGTGCAGGACCAGCCGGCCGTCTACGTCACGAGCGTCGGCGAGACGCGGAGCAAGTCGAACGTGATCTTGCTCGAGAACACCAACTACAACCAGAAGAGCTAGACGAGGCGAGAGGCGCGTCCCGCGCGGCCCGCGCAGCTCTGCGCGACACGGGCGCACGCGCCGTGCTATCTGGCGCGTCACGATGTCGGGCACCTCCCACGACCACACCGAAGCGCGGCCCCTGGCCGTGCTCGTGTCCGTGCAGCTCTCGGACGTCGACGACGTGCAGCACGGCGCCGACCTCGCCGAGCTCGGGCGCCTCGTGCAGACCCTCGGCTACGACGTCATCGGCACCGTCTCGCAGAAGCGCGAGGCGCTCGCCGCGGCGGCCGTCCTCGGAGAGGGCAAGCTGAAGGACCTCGCCGTCTTCACCGGCGGCAAGGGCGTCGTGCCGTCGGCCGCGAAGGAAGTGAAGAACAAGGCGCGCGCGCGCTGGAAGGCGGAGAAGGGCGAGGCCGACGACGACGCGCCCGGCGACGACGACGCGGACGCCGACGACGACGTAGCCGCCGGCGACGCGAAGCCCAAGCCCGGGAAGGCCACCGTCGTGGTCGTCGACCACGAGATCACGCCGAGCCAGGCGCGAAACCTCGAGAAGGCGACAGGCGCGCAGGTGCTCGACCGCACCGGCGTCATCGTCGACATCTTCCACCGCCACGCCAAGAGCCGCGAGGCGCGCCTCCAGGTCGAGATCGCGCGACTCAACTACGTCGCGCCGCGGATGCGCGAGTCGCCGGGCGGCAAGGAGCGGCAGCGCGGCAAGGGGTCCGGCGAGGCGGCGATCGAGCTGGATCGCCGCAAGATCCGCGACCGCATCGCCGAGCTGCGCGAGGAGCTGGCGGCCATCCAGAAGCAGCAGGACAACCGCAGGTACGCGCGGCGCGACCAGCTGCGCGTCGCGCTCGTCGGCTACACGAACGCCGGCAAATCCAGCCTGATGCGCGCGCTCACGGGGAGCGAGGTCCTCGTCGCCGACAAGCTCTTCGCCACGCTCGACACGACGGTGCGTGCCCTCCACCCGGAGACCAAGCCGCGGCTGCTCGTCAGCGACACCGTCGGCTTCATCCAGAAGCTGCCGCACGATCTCGTCGCGTCGTTCCGCTCGACGCTCGACGAGGCGCTCGAGGCCTCGCTCCTCCTCTACGTCGTCGACGCGTCCGACCCGACGCACGAGGCGGAGCTCAAGGTGACGCGCGACGTGCTCAAGGAGATCGGCGCCGATGTCGTGCCGAGCATCGTCCTGCTCAACAAGTGCGACCGACTGACCGCCGACGAGCGCGCGTCGCTCGCGCGCCAGCACCCGGACGCCATCCTCCTGTCCGCGCACGCGCCGAGCGACGTCGCGTCGCTCCGTCAGCTC
>JAYVXL010000934.1:0-2985 GCA_043785185.1 Myxococcales bacterium | reverse complement strand
CCACGCACGCGATGAGCGCGGACGTCACCACCACGTTGATGAGCCCGGTCACGCGCGTCGCCGGCTGCGCCATCATCGGCAGATACAGCGTGCGCACGCTCTCCACGCCGGCGGTCATCGTCGTCGTGCCGACGAAGGCGAGCGGCAGCATCGTCACGAGGGCGTAGGTCTTCTTCTTCGCCTCGCGCAGAAGGATCGTCGTGGCGACGCAGAGCGCCGTGCAGGCGAGCAGCTGGTTGGCGACGCCGAACATCGGCCAGATCGTCGAGATGTTGCCGGTGAGGATGAAGTAGCTCCACCCGGCGACGATCAGCGTCGTCGCGAGGATGGCGCCGGCGCGGCTCTGCGGGCGACCCAGCTCCGGCGAGACGCGCGCGATCATCTCCTGCATGAGGAAGCGCCCGATGCGCGTGCCGGTGTCGATCGTCGTCAGAATGAAGAGCGCCTCGAACATGATCGCGAAGTGGTACCAGTACGCGAGCAGCGTCTTCATCCCCGGGAGGCCGCTGAAGACGCGCGCCATGCCGACCGCGAGCGAGACGCCGCCGCCGGTGCGCGCCGCGACCACCTCGCCGCTCGCGCGCGAGAGGGCCGGCAGCTCCTTGACGTGCAGGCCGAGCCGCGCGAAGTCCGCGTCCTCGAGCGAGGTCGCGCGCGCTTCGCGGGGATCGGCGTGGTAGCCGAGCGCGGCGAGCGTTCCGTTCGAGAGCGCGAGGGCGGTCGACGCCGGAATTTTCGCCGCGGCCAGATCGTCGAGCGAGCGTTCGTCCAGCTTGAGCAGGACGCGATCGTGCGCGTCGAACGTGACGGCCGCGCGCTCGAGCTCGGCGCGCGAGCGCGCGAGCCCTTCGCCGTGGCTGGCGCTGCTAGCGACGACGGCGACCTTCGGGTCGGTGTTGATCGTGACGTAGTCCTCGGGCGGCAGCACGCACGCCGCGATGAGCGCGGTGATGCCGACGAGCCCCTCCATCAACATCGCGCCGTAGCCGATGGCGCGGCAGTCGGTCTCCTTGTCGATCATCTTCGGCGTCGTGCCGCTGGCGACGAGCGCGTGGAAACCGCTGATCGCGCCGCACGCGATCGTGATGAACACGAACGGGAAGAGCGGCCCCTTCAAGATCGGGCCGCCGCCGTGCACGTACTCGGTGACGCCGGGCATCTGGATCTCGGGGTTCACGACGACGACGCCGACGACGAGCGCGCCGATGGTGCCGATCTTCAGGTAGCTCGAGAGGTAGTCGCGCGGGCAGAGGAGCATCCACACCGGCAGCACGCTCGCGACGAAGCCGTACGCGGCCATCGCCAAGGTGAGCGTCGTCTTCGAGAGCTTCAGGTGCACGGCGAACGACGAGTCGCCGACCGTCTTGCCGAGGATGAGCGCGAGCAGCAAGAGCGCGAGGCCGCCGAGCGACGCCTCTTTGATCGCGCGGTTCGTCCCGCCGCGCAGCTTGTAGATGTAGAGGCCCATGCCCAGCGCGATCGGGATGGACGCGCCGACGGTGAAGACGCCCCACGCGCTCTCCATGAGCGCGCCGACGACGACGTTGCCGAGCCCGGCGAGCGCGATGACGACGATGAACAGGATCGCGAACGCGGTCACGAGGCCCAGCGCAGGTCCCAGCTCCTCCTTCGCGATCTCCGCGAGGCTGCGCCCGCCGCGGCGCGTGCTCGCGACGAGGATGGTGAAGTCGTGCACCGCGCCGCCGAGCACGACGCCGAACAGGATCCAGAAGAAGCCGGGATAAAAGCCGAACTGCGCCGCGAGCACCGGTCCAATGAGCGGCCCCGCGCCGGTGATCGCGGCGAAGTGGTGGCCGAAGAGGACCCAGCGATTGGTGGGGTGAAAATCGTGGCCGTCCTCGCGGAGGTGCGCGGCGGTCGTGCGCGCGTCGTCGAGGCAGAGCACGCGCGCGGCGAGGAACGCCGAATAGTACCGGTAGGCGATGGCGAGGACGGCCAGGGCTCCGAGCATCCACCACGCGGCGTGCATGCCCAACTCTATAGCAGCACCGCGGCGGCGCGGGGGACGGCGACGGTCAGGCTGGCGTCGCCAACTGCCCCGTCAACGCGTGGGCGCCACCGCGGCGGAGAGCTCTTCGAACACGCTCGCGCCGACCTTCTGCTGTCCCGCGATCGTGAGCGCCGCGATCTCCGCGCGCGCGCGTGCTTCGACGGAGAGCCCCAGGAGGTCGCCGAGCTTGGCGATGCACTCGGTCTCCGCCGGCGCGAGGTCGCGATCGGCCGCGCGCACCATGCAGGCGAGCGCGTACAGATACTCGGACGCCGCGTCGTCGAGCCCCTCCGGAGCGAACCCGTCGAGCGAGCAGCGCTCGCGGGTCATTCGTTCCACCTCGGCGACGGCCCTTGCGTCGAAGCCGAGGTCCTTCGCGGTTCGCACGAGGGCGTCGGCCTCCGCCGCCTTCACGTTTCCGTCGGCCCACGCCACGGCGGCGAGCGCGCGAAACATCGACAGATTCCACTTCATTTGCCACCTCGCGGTGCCGCGCCGCGGACGTTGCGGATGCTCACCCGTAGCCCGTCTCTCGGATCGGGCGTCAGGTTTGACCAGTCGAAGTCGAGGTTCTGCTTCGGGAGGTCCCACGTGTGATCGCGGAGCAGCAGCGTGGCGAACGCCATCACGAGCTCCGTCGCGTAGTCCGTCCCCGCACAATGATGGCTAGTCTTCGGCGCGCCGGGACCGTGGGGACAAAACGCGTGCGCGCTCCGCGTGTGCTCTGCGCGCTCGCGTCCGAAGCGCTCGGGATCGAACCGGCCCGGCTCGGGGTACGCGTCCTCGAGCTGGTGCGACTGGTAGAGGCCGAACATGATCTTCCAGCCCTTCGGGATCACGTGCCCGTAGAGCTCGATGTCCTCCTTCGCGATCGCGAACATCCCCGGCACCACGGGCGAGCTGCGCTTCACTTCCAGGAGCACCTGCGTCAGGTACGAGAGCTGCCGCAGGATGGGCAGCGTGAGCGCGCCCGA
>JAYVXL010000933.1:0-2990 GCA_043785185.1 Myxococcales bacterium | reverse complement strand
CCCCGGCCGCCGCATCTGCCTTCCCGGCGGCGAACGCGGACGGAGCCCACGCGTCTCGTGCGGGCGACGCGTGGCATCGGCGCGGGAGACGGCCGCGCCGCAAAATTTTTGTCGCGTCACAAGCGCGCTTCACCGTTCACTTTTTTTGGAGTGGCCAAAGCCCAGGCTTGACGCCGCGGCATAAGTTGTAGAGTACAGCCCCTTCATGGCTGACACGGACAGGTTCGCGCGCGCGGTGCAGGTGGTGGCCCGAGGCCTGGGGCGCATCAGTCGCGAGCGGGCGCGGGCGGGCGACGTCACCGCGCAGCAAGCCGAGACGCTCCAGCTGATCCTCGAACGCGGAGCGGTCTCGACGTCGACGCTCGCGATCATGCTCGGCATCGACCCGTCCACGGCGAGCCGCAACCTCTCGGGCCTCGAGCGCGCGGGCCTCATCACGCGCAAGAAGGGCACCGACGACGGCCGCCAAACGGACGTGCGCCTCACGCCGCGCGGCAAGCGGGCGGCGGACGCGGTGAGCCAGGAGGCGACGCAGGCGCTCGGCCTACTCCTCGAGAAGCTTCCGCGCGCCGAGCGCGGCCGCGTGCTCGAGGCGCTCGACGTCCTCGCCCGCGCGCTCGATCACTGACGCAGGCAAGAGCGGGCAAGAGCAGGCAAGAGCAGGCGAGAGCAGGCGAGAGTCGTTCGACTCGCCCGATTCGCTAGAGCGCCGGCGGCACGCCGTCGATCACGAAAGACTTGCTGACGGTCACGTCGACCCCGGAGAACGGCGGCACGCGCACCGTGCGGAAGCGCCGGAGGATGCACGCGCCGACTTGCGTGCCGGCGAACGGAGCGTCGACCGACGCGCGCGCGACGTCACCGGTGCCCGTGAAGGTGACGAGCGCCCTCCCCCGCCCCGTCGGGCCGTTCTCGTCCACGCAGGAGCGCGCGGAGCTGGCCGCGCCGGAGAGCGTGGTGGCCGCGGCGCCGCGGTCGAACGGCGGCGCGGTGCGGATGATCGCGTCGTCGGGGATGTCGTCGGTCGGGACGAGCTGCGACTCCATGCGGACGTCGACGCGCGCGACCTGCAGGCGGGTCGCGCCGGACGGCATCGTGAACGGCACGTTTTGCGTCGCGCCCAGCGCCCGGACGGCGACCGAGCCGGACACGGCGCCTGCGCCGCCCGCGCGCACGAGCTCGACGATGAACGGACCGGTGCCGCCGGCGCTGAGCGCGAGCGACTCGCGCGACGTGCTCGTCGCGCCGTCGACGCGGACGCCCTTCACGCGGCTCGCCCACGCGGCGCGCTGGCCGTTGGGGTCGAGGACGCTCACGTCGAGGTCGGCGCCCGCGCCGCCGTCCCAGGTCGCCGTCACGCCGAAGTCGCCCGCAGAGGTGGGCTCGGGCTTGCCGGCGGCCGCGTCGACCTTGGCGAGCGCGGCGCCCACGGCGGTCCGCGCGGCGTCGTCCTTCATGCCGGCGAGCCAGCGGTCGGCGGCGAGCGAGCGGCCGCGCGCGCGCTCGCACTGCACGGCGCGCGCGACCGCCTCGGCGTCGTTCGGCCGGAGCTCGGCGGCGGCGACGCGGAACGCGCATGCCTCGAGCTTTCCGGCGCGCTCGTGCGCGGCGGCGACCTGCGAGGCGAGCATGGCGGCGGCGTCGCCGCTCAGCGCCGGCGCCGCGAGCGCGCCGCCGAGGATGCGGAGCGAGGCCTCGCGATCACCCTGACGCGCCGCGAGATCGGCGCGCGAGACGATGGCGTCGGCGTCCAGCGGATCGCGCGTCTGCCACGTGGCGAGGAGCTCCGACAGCTCGTCCAGCTGCCCGCCCATCGCGAGCAGGCGCGACAGCTCGCGGTGCCGCCCGCGCTCGTCCGGCGCGGCCTGAAGCGCCGTGCGCGCGGCGGCGATCTTGTCGCTCGCCACCGTAGGGGAGCTGTCGGCGACGATTTGCGCCTTGCGAAACCACACCCGCTTCATGAACTGGCCACCGCGGCGGCGCCCGAGGCCGATCCACCCTTGCGGCGCGGGGTCGACGGCGATGGCGCGCGGCGCGGGCGCCTTTTTGTCGCGCCGTTCTCCGTCGAACGGGTCGGCCGCGTCGAGGGGCTTGGACTTCGCCGGCGGCGGCGCCGGGGCGGGTGACATCGTCGCGGCCGGCGGGCCCGCCGAGAGGCCCGCGAGGTCGCCGCCGCCCGAGCCGCCACCGCTGGCGCCCTTCGCGGCGCCGCCGCCCAAGCCATTGCCGCTGCCGTACGCGTTCAGCGCAAGCGTTTCGTCCGCGCCGCCGTGACCGAGCGTCGCCACGTCCGTGCCTGTCGCCGCGAGATCCCCCGTCCACGTGGTGGCTCGCTGCGCGCGGTCGATGCCGAACGCCTGGAACATCGCCTCGCTCTCGAGCACGAGGAGCGACGTGAAGCGGCTCGGCACGGCGTGGCGGCGCGACAGCGCGACGAGCTCGGCGCGCGCCGCCTCGCCGCCGTCGCGTTCGCGATCGGCGATGCGCGCGGCCGCGTAGAGACGCGGGACGAACGCGTTGCCCGCGTCGCCTGTGACGCGCACGTCGAGCGGGTAGCGCGCCTCGAACGGCTCGCCGCCGACCTTGCCGGTCAGGATCGCGTCGCCCTGCACGCGGTCGCCGGTGATGCGCGCGAGGACGACGCGCTCTTCCCCAGCGCGGATCGGCGCGAGCACGGTCGGCGCGACGTCGTGGAGCCCGGCCGGTAGCTCGAGCCGCACGTCGCGCAGCGTCGTGCCGTAGGTCGCGTTGAGGACGTCGAGCGCCGCCGTCTCGAGCCGCTCGCCGGGCTGGTACGGCACGAGCACGCCGCCGCCGCCGCGCGCGATCTCCGCGAGCGTCGCGACGTCGGCGTCGGTGCCGATGGGAACCGTGACGACCTCGGCGCGGCCGTCGGGGAGCGCCTCGCTCACCTCGGGGCCGACGGCGCCGGGCCGGTGGTAGCCGGCCGACGAGAGGCCCGACGAGACGAGCACCACGCGCAGGTCGCG
>JAYVXL010000932.1:0-2992 GCA_043785185.1 Myxococcales bacterium | reverse complement strand
CGCGCGAGCCGACGGTCTTCCTGAACGAAGCGGTGCCGCTGATCGACGCGGTGAAGGCCGACACGCGCGGCGTCCAAATTCGCCTGCGCACCGACAAGACGAGCGAGGCAGACCTCCGGCAGATGGCGAGCCTCTTCCAGGCGACCTCCGGCGAGTGCCCGGTGTCCATCGTCTTCGCGCTGCCGGACGGCGCGGAGGCGGTTCTCGCCGTGCGAGGCCAGAAGGTCGAGGTCGGCGATCCGCTGCTCGGCGGCCTCGAGCGCATCTTCGGCGCGCAGGTCGCGGAGCTCAGGTAGCTCCGCGCGCGGCCGCGCCCGCGGCTGCGGCCGCGCGTCACTTCTTCTTGAGCGTGCCCTGCGTGAAGCACGTGCCCGCCGCCGGCGACACCGCGCCGGTGATCGCGGCCGCGCCGCTCGTCGTGTTGATTCGGACGCGGCCCGCGCCGCCGCCGCTGCCCGCGCCGCCAAAGCCGGGCGCCGCCGCGTCGTCGCCGCTCGCCTTGGCCCCGAACGAGCCGTTGCCGCCGAACTCGTCGCGCGCCGGATCGTGGCCGCCGAGGGCAACCTTGTCCGCGTGCCCGTCCTCTCCATTCTGGCCGTTGCCGCCCTGACCGCCGCCGCCGCCGTTGGCGCCGACGTTGCCGTCGACAGTGACGGTGGGGGCCTCGACGAGCAGCGCGCCGCCGCTTCCGCCGCCGCCGCCGAAGGCATAGCCGCCGCCTCCGCCCACGCTGATCGCGCCCCCCTTGTGAAGCGTGAACGTCGTGCCGGCGACGAGCTGGAGCGCGCCGCCGCCCGTGGCGATCGCGTTGGGTCCGGCCGAGGCGCTGCCGCCCGCGGAGCCGGGCAGGAGCGGCACGAGCTCCGGGGTGCCGTAGCCCGGTGTGGGCGCGGGAGGCGCCGTGCCGCCGCTCTGCGCGGTGCCGGGCTTACCGCCGAGCCCGCAGTAAGAGGCGCCACCGCCGGCGAGGCCGGTCGAATCCCCGGCCGTCCCGCCGCCGGCGCCGGCGCCCTTCGTGGACTTCGCCGCGCCGAAGGCGCCGCCGGTGGTGCCGGGGTCGACCTGGATCGAGCCGAGGAGCTCCATCGCGCCGGTCGTCACGAGCACGATCGGGAGGTGGCCGCGAAACGGACCGAACACCGTCGACGCCTCGACGCGGAGCGACCTCATCACCCAGACCGAGAGCTTGGTCTGGTCGGGCAACGTCACGAGTTTGTGCGCGACCTTGTTCGTGAACGGCGTGTCGCACAGGACGGCTTGCATGCCGTCGGGCGTCTCGCTGTCGATGATGCAGTTCGTGCCGCTCAGACTTACGTCGCCGATCTGCGAGAGGTCCCAGCCCGTGAGGTCGATGTTCGAAGGGACGAACGAGAGCGCCCCCGCCGCCGCGCCGTCGCCGCTCGAGCCGCTGCTCCCGCTCGAGCCGCTGCTCCCGCTGCTGCCGCCATCGGCGAGGATGGTGTTGTTGGTGGTGGTCGACGAGCAAGCGGCAGGGCCGACGAGCGCGAGGACGCCCGACAGGGCCGCAAGGGGGGTCAGGCGCGTCGGGCGGGGCAGGCGCGTCGGGCGGGGCAGGCGGGGCAGGCGGGGCAGGGGCGCAAGCTTCATGATGTAAGTCCTCCAGAGGGCGACGAAACTTGGAAATCGAAGGTGCGGGCCGAACGACGCGCGACCCAACGCCTTCCCCCCTAAGACGCAAAGCGCGGCCGGGACAGGACACGAAAAGAGCGCCGCGATGGCGATTGGGACGGCGGCTCGCTCAGGGCGGAGCGGGCGCGGCGTTCGCGCGCGCGGCGTCGGCGCGGGCTTCGATCGTGTAATGGGCGAGCGGCACGTGCGCCTCGAGGTACCCGAGCGCGCGCGTGAGCTCCTCGCGCGCCTCGGCGAGCCGGCCGCTGTCGACGAGGACGCCCCCGAGGCTGGCGCGGATGCGGGCCGTCGTTCGGTCCTCGCCCCGCTGGGCGAGCTGGATGCGGAGCGCCTCGCGGAGCGAGGCCTCGGCGTCGGCGCGCCGGCCGAGCCGCCGCTCGGCTTGTCCGCGCGAGAGGAGCGACATGCAGACCATGATCCCGTCGGGACCGTAGAGCGTCTGCCACCCGCGCACCGCGCCGTCGAGGAGCTGCCACGCTTCGTCCAGCCGGCCTTGGCGCATGAGGGCCAGGCCCAGCATGCGCTCGGTGCCCGCCATCGAGCGGTCGGGTCCGTAGAGCGTCCGCTGCAGCGCGAGCACGTCGCGCAGGATAGCTTCGGCCTCCACCGACTGGCCCGTGTACGAGAGAAAGGAGGCGAGGTTGTGGCGGAGCAGCAGCGTCGTCGGGTGCGTGGGGCCGCGCAGCTTTTCGGACAGGTTCGCGGCGGCCCGGGCGAGGTCGACCGGCTCTTCGACGCGCCCCTCGTCGGAGAGGCACACCGACAAATCGCTCATCCGGTCGGCGGTCGACGTCGACGCCTCGCCGCTGTTGGCGCGCGCGAGGTCGAGGGCGCGACGAAGAAGCCGCTGCCCCTCGGCCCACTCGCACCGGTGGCAGAGGATCGTGCCGAGTTGGGACGTCGCGACTTCGACGGTCGCCCCGCGCGGCTCGATCGGCGCCGCGATCGCGATCGCGCCCGAGGCCTCGCGCTCGGCGCGCGCGAAGTCGCCCATGCGTTGATGCACGTCGCTGAGCACGACCAGCGTCTTGGCCACCTCGAAATCCCGCGGGCCGAGCGCGGCCTCTTGGAGCGCGCGCGCGCGGGTCGCCGGCCTCTCGCCGCGCCGCGCGTCGTCGAGATCGACCCACGTCTCGGCGAAGACGCGCAGGATCCGCGCTTGCTCGAGCGGCTGATCGCCGAGCGCCGCGTCGAGGCGCGCCTCGCCGCGCTCGAGGATGTCGCGCTGCGAGATGGGGTGCCCGTCGCCCTTCTCCGGATCGAACGACCGCAGGATGTCGATGAGGAACGCCTCGGCCCTCTCGGCCTTCTTGGCCTCGGCCTGCGCGCGGCGCGCTTGCCA
>JAYVXL010000931.1:0-9755 GCA_043785185.1 Myxococcales bacterium | reverse complement strand
ACTGCGACAAGGACGCCGCCAACGGCTGCGAGGTGAACCCGACCTCCGGAAACGCGCTCAACTGCGGCGCGTGCAACCGCACGTGCGACGCGGGGGTTTGCACGGTGGGCGGCGTGTGCGGCACGTCTTGCGGCGACGCCAGCCTCTGCGCGAGCGGCTGCGCGGACACCACGAGCGACCCGTCGAACTGCGGCGGCTGCGAGCGGACGTGCGACGCCGGCGTGAACCAGACGCCGTCGTGCGCGGCCGGCCAATGCGTGTACACGTGCGTCGAGGGTTTTGCCCACTGCAACGGCGGGCAGGGCTGCGAGGCGAAGCTCGGCAGCGTCGAGACGTGCGGCAGCTGCAAGAACGCGTGCGACGGAGGGCCGCACACCGGCGCGTCGTGCGCGGACGGCGGGTGCCTCTACGGCTGCCTCACCGGCTTCACCGACTGCAACGGCACGCTCACCGATGGCTGCGAGTGCGCGGGCGGAGCGGTGTGCCCGGGCGGGCCCTGCCGCGCGGACACGGACTGTTGCGGCGGAAAGAGATGCCTCACCGCCGCGCTCGTCCCCTGCATCGGGGCCGGCTGCGCGTGCCGTTGAGTGCCGCGCGAACGCGGCGCTCCCGTTCGTTCAAGGTGGGCAGCAGATCGTGGTCGGCGCGGCCAGCGTCACGCGGCCGGTGGGCGTGCTCCCGCCGGGGGCGCACGCGGCGTTGCGGACCGCGGTAAACTCGTACGAATCGGCGGATGTCGTGCCGGGGATCACGCAGAGGTCCGTCACCGTCGCCTTGCGAATGGGTCCTCCCGAGCACGTGTTGCCGTTCAGCCCGACCGAAGGGCTCGTGCACGTGCTCATCGGCGTGCAGGCGCACGCGGAGCATCCTGCGTCGCTCGCGATCGCGCTGCCGCCGTCGCCGTCGCGCGCGCCCGTGACGTGACGCGTCCACGCGCCGCCGTCCGGGCAGGGCACATCGCCCGCGTGACCGATGCACGCGGCGAACGGCTTCGCGGACGCAGGCACGCACGACGGCTGGCTCGGCTGGCAGCCGCCCCCCGCGGACGGCGCGAGGCACGCGGTGCCGCTCGCGGCGAACGTAACGCTTCGGGGCTTCGCGATCGTCGTGGACGTGCACGTGTCGGTCACCGGCGCCGCGTCGAGGATCTGCATGTACGTGTTCGGCGGGATGGTCATGAAGCGGTCCGCGCAGCCGCCGTCGGCGTGCATGAAAATCGGTCCGTTCGGCGGCTGCGGGGTTAAGGGGTTCGAGCATCCGGGGGAGGTGCTCTGCACGAGCCACCCCCTGCACTCGCCGGGGTCCGCCGCGCAGCTGCAGCTGCACGCGATCGGGTCAGCCGGGCCCTCGTTGAACGCGCCGGCCTGCGCGAAGGCCGGCGCGCACCCGGCGTCGAGCGTCAGCGTGAGCGCGGCGGGCTGCCATCCGGCAGGGACGGCCGCGGCGCACGCGAACGCGGCGCACGCCTCGTCTTGACAGTCGATCTTGCCGTTGCAGTCGTTGTCGATCCCGTCGAGGCAGTTCTCGGGCACGCAGCGCGCGCCGTCGCGGCTGCCGTCCACCGCGGAGCTGTCGGCGCTCCCGCCGTCCTCCGCGGGCCCGCCCGCGTCGACGTAGTCGACGTCCTCGACGCCGAGCACGGTCGCGCAACCGGCGAGCAACACGGCGGCCAGAACGCCCAGTCCGACGCGGCGACGCTGCGCCTCCGTTCTCACACTTTAATCTCGCACGGATCCGAGGCCTCGCAAACCCTGACCGCACTCGGCGACGCGCCTCACGCGCGCAGGCTGGCGAGCGTCGAGCGCACCTTCGCGGTCAGGCGCGCCTCGAAGACATCGCGCGTCGTCTTCGCGGCGTCGCGCACCGCGCCGGCCGCGAGGACCTTGCGCATGCGGGCCGGCACGTCGGGCGCGACGCGGTCGAGCCCGCCGGGCGCGTGCTGGTGGATGGCCGAGAGCGCGCGCAGGCACCCGAGCTGCCCCTCGCCGCGAAGGTGCGTCTCGACGAGCGCGGCGACGATCTCGGCGCGGTCCTCCTTCTCGAGGAGGGGCGAGGTCGCGATGGTCCGGCCCCAGCCGTCGAAGAACGGGCCGATGGGCAGGAGCAGCTCGCGCCCCCGCCGCAGCGAGCGCGGCGCGCGGAGCGCGAGGAAGCGGTGGTTCTCGACGGCCGTGAACGCCTTGTTGAGCGCGCCGGCGCGCAGGAACGCTCCGCCGAAGCGCTCGCCGCGCTCGTGCCCGAGGCGCGCGAGCCGCTCGCGGGCCGCCGCGAGGTGCGGGCGCGGTGGCCACTGCTCGACGACGCGCGACAAGTCGCCGGCGTTGTGCGCGAGGATCGTCGCCGCGCGGAGAAGCTCGAAGGGCGCGTCCTTGCGCCGCTCGACGTCCGCGAAGACGCGCGCTTGGCGCTCGAGCGACGCCTCGATGCACGCGCGCGCGCGCTCGGCCGTGGCGTCGTCCTCCAGCAAGAGCGCGCGGCCGAGCGCGCCGGCCCACACGCTGAGCCACTCGCCGTCGTGGCCGCTGATCGGCCGCGCCGTCGGCGACGCCGGATCGTCCACGGTGCGCGCGGAGACGGCGCGCGGGTCCCAGCCGCTGGCCGCTTCGACGGCGTCGAGCTGCCGAGCGAGGCGCTCCTTGTCGGCCTCCACCCACGCGTGATGCCGAATGCGCGCGTCGACGTCGGTAGGCACGAACGTCGCGACGGTGAGGAAGTGCGCGGCGAGCAGGAGCTCGAAGTAGCGGCCGCCCTTGGGATCGGCGCTCCAGCGCGCCTCGATCGCCGCGGCGTCGCGCACGAGCGCGCTCGGCGCGAGCGGCGCGCCCAAGATCCACGGCGCGGTGGCTTCGACCTGCGAAGCGAGGAGGGTCGGGGCGATTCCGGGGTGGTTCACGTGCGGCTCGAGTGAGCCTCTTGTACGACATCGGGGCCGCCATGGGGAGCGACGCCGCGCGCCCAGCCAGGCCGGTCGGCGCATTGACCACGCCGCAGGAGGCGTGGGACCCTGACGAGTCGCATGGCCGCCGAGGGCGAATTCGAGGAGCTCTTGCCCGTCATCGTCGCCGAGCTCGACGACGATGGCGCGCGCGCGACGCTCGAGGCGGTGGCCACGGCCGGCGGCGAGATCTGCGTGCCGCTCACCACGGCGCCGGTCGACGGCTCGCGGCACGTTCTCGAGGTGTACACGCCCGAGTCGGGCGAGCCCTTGCTGCTCGCGGCGTACCCGCTCGGGCCGCCGACGGAGCTGGGGTTCCTGCTGCGCCTCGAGCCGATGCATCCGCCGTCGCGCGAGCGCGCGCGACCTGGGCCGACCGGTGCGCCGCACCCGCTGCGTTCGCGCTTCCCGAGCGCGAGCCCACCCCTCACCAAGGGCCACGCCGCGGCGCTCTCCGCGGCCGGCGGGGCCGCCCCCACGTCGCACGTCGGGCGGGTCCTCGCGTCGGGCAAGCTGCGGCTCGATGGGGTGATCGGGGAGGGCGGCATGGGCGTCGTCTACCGCGCGACGCACCTCGGGCTGAACATGCCCATCGCGGTGAAGATCCTGCGCGACTCGCTGCAGCGCGACCTCGACTTCTGCCGGCGCTTCCACGCCGAGGCGCTCGCCGCGAGCCGCCTCGACCACGCGAACCTCACGCGCGTCCTCGACTTCGGCCAGGAGCCCGACGGCCTCGTCTACATCGCGATGGAGTTCCTCGCGGGCCTCGATCTGCGCGCGGTGCTCGGGCGCGAGAAGAAGCTCTCGTCCCAGCGCGCCGCGCGCGTCCTCGTCCAGGTGACGCTGGGCCTCACCCAGATGCATACGCGCGGTATGGTCCACCGCGACCTGAAGCCGGACAACGTCGTCCTCGTCGCCGGCGAGGACGAGGACGGCAAGCCTGCGGAGGTCGTGAAGCTCTGCGACTTCGGCATCGCCATCGCGCACGGCGCCTCCGGCGAGGTGGTCGGGACGCCGGACTATATGGCACCCGAGCAGTGCGAGGGGCTCGACCTCGACGCGCGCTGCGACGTCTACGCGTGCGGCGTGATGCTCTACGAGCTCGTCACCGGCCGGGTCCCGTTCGAGGGCGACCCCGCGTTCATCGTCGCGCAACACATGGGCGCCCTTCCGCAGCTCGCCGGGATCGAGCCGCGCGTCGCGGTCATCATCCGCAAGGCCATGGCGAAGGAAGTCGGCGAGCGCTATCAGAGCGCGCGCGAGCTGCGTCATGCGCTGCGCGGGCTGCTCGCCGCGACCGCGCCCCCGCCGTTGCCCGCCGCCGCGAAGAAGGCGGGCGTCTCCCAGCCCGATTGGCTCGAGGGACCGCAGAGCAACCCGAGGCCGTACGTCGCCGAGGCGCCGTCAGGGCAGTTCACCGCCGTCCCGGTCGGCGGCTCGCCGCGGGTCGCGTCGGCGGCGAGCCATACTCTGCAGACCGACCCCGCGCGCTTCCTCACGCAGCTGGTCAACGTCACCGATCGCCCGAAGTTCGAGGCGCTCTGCACCGACCTCGAGGAGATGGTCCCCGTCCTCGCCGCGCGCGGGCAGACGGCGACGCTGTGGCGAATTCGCAGCACGCTCGATCTCATCGCGGCCGAGGGGCCGCCGTTGGCGGGGACACGCGCAGCGAGCGCGACGCGCGTGCTCAAGCAGCTCACCGGCGACCGCGTGCTCGCGCCCGCGGCAGAGGAGCTGCTGCGCGCGGCCGCGCCGTCACGCGAGGCCCGAAGGCTGCTGCTCGCCGACGCCGTCGCCGGCACCTTCGCGCTGTACGAAGCGCGCGTGAAGGCGCACGCGTCGCCGGAGATCCGGCTGCGCTTCGTCGAGGCGCTCGGCGAATGCGGCGCGACGGCGTGGCCGCTCCTCCGCGCCGCGCTCGAGCGGCTCGCGAAGGAGGGCTCGGAGGCCACCTGGCCGGTCGTCGAAGATCTGCTCGCCGCGGTGCCGGCTTCCCCGGACGACGCCGGCGGCCACGCGGTGACGCTCCACCTGCGCAGTCCCTCCGCGAGTGTCCGGCGCGTCGCGATCGGCGCGATCGCGCGCGCGTGGGGCGCGCGCGCGCGACCGCTGTTCGTCGCGATCCTTCAAGACGGCGACGACGGCGTCCGCCGCGCGGTGCTCGCCGCGCTGCGCAAGCTCGGCCCGCTCGACGTCGAGGTCGTGCGCCGCATCGCGGTCCTCGTCGAGAAGGACCCGAGCGCGAGCGCGGGACTCCGCGCGCACGCGCTCGAGGCGCTGCCCAGCACGGCGGGCGCCGGGCGCGACGCCGCGACCACGTTCTTGAGCGCGTTCACCAAGCGCGCGCCCGCCAAGACGCCGGGCGATCAGGACGTGCTCGTCGCCGCGGCGAAGGCGCTCCTCTCGCTCGACCGCGCGGGCGGCCCGCTCTGCGTGACGGCGCGCGCCGCCGCCGAGCCACAGGCGCTTCGGAGCCGCTTGCTCGAGCTCGCGCGCGCGACGCGTTGATCGCCCGCCGACGCTGCACGCACCGGTTGCGAGCTCTTGGCGGCCCGCTCACGGCAGACCGGCGAGCGCGAGCGTCAGCAAACGCGCGCTCTGCGCCAGGCTTCCATTGTCGTCGCTCGCGAGGAACACGAGGCGGCGGCCATCGGCCAGCCGCGGACCGAGCGCGATGCCCTCGTAGTTCGCAAAGAGCGCGTGCGGGCCGCCGCCGTCGCGCAGGTCCTCGCGCGGCAGGTCGGCGAGGTCCACGACGAGCGACTTGACGAGTGACTTCGTGTCGGGCCCGAGCTCCGCAGCCGGGGCAACGTCGGCCGCGTCCGCGAGGCTCACGCGGTAGAGCCGGATCTGGTTGCCCGCCGATGGCACGTACGCGCGCTCCATCACGAGGAGCTCCGTCCCGCTGAGCGCGGCGACGTCCGAGACGCCGATCTCCCCGTTCGCGCCCGCCGCGAAAATGGGATCGGTTCGGTACGCGTACTCGCTCCGCGCGCCGGTCGCGCGCTCGAGCCGCAGGAGGCGCACGACGGAGCCCGCCGCCGTGGTCGGCGCCGGTCCGTCGACGCGGAGCGCGCGCTCGTTGCACGTGAAGAGGTAGCGGCCGTCCGGGGAGAGCGAGAGGCTCTCGAGCGAGGCGTTCTCGACGGCGTAGGCGTAGTGCGCAGGAATCTGAATTTCTCCGCGAAGCGCGCCGTCGCGCCCGACGCGATAGAGGTGCGGCCCCTCCTCGTTCGCGACGATGAAGCCGCCGTCTTCGAGCGCCACGCCCTCGCCGTCCCAGGGCTCGGGCACCGCGAGGGCGATCGTCTCGCCGAACGTCCACGCGTCGAAGCGCTCGTTCGGGATGAGCGAGACGATCTGGCGTGTGTGATCGGAGATCGCGAAGAGACGGCGCGACGCGGAGTCCCACGCGATGCCGGAGAGCTCACGGCTGCGCGCCTCGCGGGGCAGGTCGAACGCGGCCACGAGCGACGACGACGCGGGCGACCTTTGCGGAATGGCGCTCGCCGTACGCGCTCCGGGGTCGACCGGCGCCGACGCCGCGCACGCCGCGAGCGCCCAGGCGCACGCCAGCGCGAGCGCCCGCCCCGCGCGAGCGCGCCACACGAGCCGCCCCACGCGGGCGCGCCGCGTCGCGACGGAGGCACCTCTACTTCGCGACCGGGCCGCGTGCACCAGCATGACGAGCGAGCTTACGTCGAGCGGCCCCCGCGTAGAGAATTCGCTACGGCTGAGTACCCAAAGCGCCAAGCGCGTCTTAGGTTCCCGCCGATGCCGCGGTCCGGTCCCGTCCGCACAGGCCAGCTCGTCGACCTGGGCGCCATCGCGCCGCACGGCCTCGGACCGCGCCGCGTGCGCGCGTACGCGCCGGTGTCGCCGCCGCCCGCCGGCGTGAAGCGGCCGGTGCTGATCCTCTTCGACGGGCAGAACGTCTTCGACGATCGCGGCTCGTTCGCCGGGGGTTGGCACGCGGACGAGGCAGCCGACACGCTGGGGCGAGGCCGCGGCCGCAACCGGGCGACGGCGCCGCTCGTCGTCGGTATCGACCACGGCGGCGGCGCGCGGCTGGACGAGCTCACCCCGTTCCCGGTGGATGTGCCGCCGCAGGCGCAGTCGCAGGCGCACGCCCGTACGCGCGGCGGCAAGCTCGACGCGCTCGTCCGCGCGGTGGTGGACGAGCTGCTCCCCCGCCTGCATGCGCGCTTCGATCTCGGGTACGGGCCCGGCCATCACTTCGTCGGCGGCGCGTCGCTCGGCGGGCTAGCTGCACTCTACACGCACTTTCACCGACCGGACGTGTTCGGCGGCGCGATCGCGATGTCTCCGTCGCTCTGGCTCACGCGCGCGCGCGTGGGCGCGTTCGTGCGCGCGCAGAGCGTCCCCTACCGCTCGCGCGTGTACCTCGACGCCGGCGCAGAGGAGGGTCGCGGCCGCACCTTCCCGATCGTGAAGGAGCTCGCCGACCACCTCGAGAGTCGAGGCTGGGCGCCGCCCGCCGAGCGTCGCCCTCTCCGCATTCTGCTCCAGCGCGACGCGCGCGGGAGGCACGATGAGCGCTCGTGGCGAAGGCGTCTCCCGAAGGCGCTCCGCTTCGTCTGCGAGCCGTGAGGAGGCGCGCGAGCTCCGCGGCGAGAACGGACCCGTGGCCCGGTCACTTCGGGGGCGGCGGGACCTTCGGCACGCACGTCGACTGCCCGGCGCCGGTGACCTGGAGCGGCGCTGTGCCGATCGACGTCGTCGTCTTTTTGCCGGGGTCGTACTGGTAGATGGTGCTGTCCTCGAACGCGTAGTACGAGCCGCCCCAGAACGCGAGCGCCTGGGTGCCGCCGCCCGTCGCCGTGAGCGTCCAAGAGCCGAGCGTCGACGCGTTCCTCGGGCTGAACTCGTACAGCGTCGGGCTGCTGACGTCGTGCAGGAAGTAGAGGTTGCCGTCGCCGTTGCTCGTCATGTCGCCGCGCGTCGCGCCGACGCTCACGTTGCCGATGGGGGTCACCTTGCCGGTCGCGATGTCGAACGACGAAAGCTTCGAGCTGTCGTTCAAAATGTAGAGCGTGTTGTCGACGGTGTTCGACACGCCGACGAACGTGACCGAGAAGTCCGGGTAGTCGAAGCTGCCGCGCCACGTGGGCACCGGGGTGCACTTCGCGTCGACCGTGCTCGCCTTATACAGCTGGCCCCCGGCGACGACCCACGCGTTCGCCTGGCGATCGATCGTCATGTGCGTCGGCGACGTCAGGCAGTCGAAGGTGCCGATCTCCTTGAACGTCTGCGTGGGCGGATAAAAGCTGTAGAGCCTGTCGCCCTGGCCGGTGACGTAGACGAGCGTAGCCGAGACCGGGCAGCCCTCGCCGCCGCCGCCGTCGCCGCCCGCGCCGCCATCGCCGCCGAGGAGCGGTCCTCCGCCTCCGCCTCCGCCGCCCCCTCCTCCGCCTCCGCTCCCGCCGCCGGGCACGAGGCTCGGCCCTGCGTCGTCTCCTCCGAAGCCGGTTCCGCGATTCGAGCCGCCGCACCCTGCCGTCGCAGCGAGCGCGAGCGGAAGGACCAGGCGGGTGAAGCGGGTGAAGCGCAATAGGACGGGGGGGCGGGCAACTCCGACAAGAGCTCGCATACGCCAGGCGTAGCACGACCGTAGGCTCCCCGCAGCGTACGGCGTGCGCGCCGCGGCGGACCCCGCGTCAGCGCTCGACGCGCGTGAGTTCGATCGCGGCGCCCTCCGGCGCCTCGACCACCTTGGCCTCGAACGCGCCGCCCTCGTTGAGTTTGTCGGCGAGGCGCTGCGCGACGGTGACCGCCGAATCGCCCTTCTTCGTGTCGACGGACGCGAGGTGCGCGAAGTACCACTTGTTCTTGCGCGAATAGTCGGCGTCCTTCGAGAAGTCCGGCATCTTGTCGTGGTCGACCGTGAACGAGATGCCGCGCGACACCTCGTAGTTGACGAGGCGCTCGCGCTTGCCCCCGACGAACGCGATGTCGTCCGAATAGTGGACCTCGGGCCCCTCGGCGACGCCCTTGATGAGGACCCGCGCGCCGCCGCCTTCGACGTTGATCTTGAGCCCGGGGTCGCTGTTCTGCGGCTTCACCGCGAAGACGACACGGGGCGCGCTCGCGGCGCCGTCACCGCCGGGCGTGGCTGCCGCGTGCGTCGCGGGCGCCGCGGCCTTCGCGGCGGGCGCAGGAGCGACCCTCGGCGCGACGCGCGGCGCGATGGGACGGATGATCCGCGGCGCCATCACCGGCGGCCTCGGCGGGTCCGCGCTCGCGGACACGGCAAAGGACGAGACCATGGCGGCAAGCGCAGACGCGGCAAACAACGACGAAATGCGGGACATGAATGGCTCCTTCACGTTCGAGACGACACGCCTTCTGCACACTTTGGACCACACCGGGCTCGATGTGTGTCTTGAATGATTGCGGTCACTTTCGGCACCGCTTGGCGACACCATTTGCCGGAGCGCGATCCATGTTCGGATCGTCCGGCGTCCATGGGCGCGCGCGCCTACTTCGGGACCTCGCCGATCGCGACGTCGCCGTACACGAGCGGCAGCCACTCGTCGTCGACGTGGAAGACCCCGTGGCCGGCGGACGGCTCCTCGGGGCGACCGACCTGACCCGGCTTCGGCTTGAAGCTGCCCCACGGATTGCGAATGACCGTGAGCTGCTTGCCGTCGCGCTCGTCGGCGCCGATGACGTGGTACTCGTGGTTGTCGATGAGGCCCATTTTTGCGTACGCCTTGTCGGGGTCGGCGGCGAGCTTCGACGCCTTTTCGTAGAGCGCGGGGTTGGTCTTCTCGAGCTTCTTCACCGCGTCGACGAACTC
>JAYVXL010000930.1:0-9765 GCA_043785185.1 Myxococcales bacterium | reverse complement strand
TGTGCGAAGGAAGGGACTTGAACCCTTACAGGAGTAACCCCGCCAGAACCTGAATCTGGTGCGTCTGCCAATTCCGCCACCTTCGCGTGGGGGCCCTGGAACTACACGCAGCCCGGCCCCTTCGTCAAGCTGGCGCGCGAGAACAGCTACAAATTCTCAACGCTCTTCAAGAGTTCTGGGACGAAGTTGAAACGCGGCCTCAGCAAAGGCATCCGCGCCCCCAGCAGCGGGCCCCGCACCAGGTCGGTGAACGGATCGTAGGCGGTGCCGCTCGCGAGATCGTCGTCGAAGACCACGTGGTTCCCATTCTCCGTCTTCTGCTCGACGAACGAAGTCTTCGGGGCGGCGGCCTTGGCGGGCGCCGCGGCCGGCGGCGCTTGAGCGCCCGTTTGCGCGAACGCGGGCAGCGGTACCGCGCTCACGAGCGCGAGGGCGAGCCACGGCGTGGCCCGATGGACGAGCTTGGTCGACTTGGACATTTGTGCCTCCTGGGGAGCGCCGGACGCGGGCGACTTCGCCCCAGTCGTGAAGACCCGCGGCCCCGCCGCGTCCAACGGATGTAGAACACTTGCGGGCGAAGCCCCCTTGGGCGAAGACTTGCAACACCCCGGTGCGGGACCTTGGAGGCAATCCGATGAACAAGTGGCTTGGACTCGTGTTTGGCTTGGCGATCTCGGGCGCGGGCGTCGCCGCCTGCACCACGACGGCGACGGAGAAGTACCCGACGTACGATGCGATGTGCACCGACGTCGCGACGCAGGAGTGTCAGGTCGCGACGAACTGCGGCACCGACGCGGCCAAGTGCGGGCTGCAGCGGAAGCAAGCATGTCTGACGGCGGCCGCCGCGGCGATCACCGGCGGCGGACGCAGCTACACCGCGGCGCGCGCCGAGGACTGCGTGAACAAGACCAAGGAGACGTACGCCAAGACTCCGATCGCACCGACGGATCTCGCCACGCTCGCCGACACGTGCAACCGCGTCTTCGTCGGCACCAAATCCAAAGGCGGCACGTGCGCGTCGAGCTACGACTGCTCGGGCTCGCTCGTCTGCACGCAGGGGCACTGCGGCGACAAGACGGACAAGAAGAAGGGCGACGGCTGCAACAACCCCGGCGACACGTGCGAGACGGGCACCTTCTGCGGCGCGGACAGCACGGGCCTCAAGCTGTGCCTCGCGAAAATCGCGGTTGGGAATGCGTGCGACGCGGTCGCCGCGCCGTGCGTCGAGACGGCGCGCTGCCAGGAAAAGGTCTGCAAGCCTCGCGTCGGCGTCGGCCAGTCGTGCGATCCGACCCGCGAAGCGGACGCCAACGCCGACTGCGCGCCGGAGGCGCCGTATTGCGACGCCGCCCTCGGCAACGTCTGCGCGAAGGGCCTCTTCTCGCTCGCCGGCGGCGCCGCCGACTGCGCGGCGTACGGCGGCAGCGGCGCGGTGGTCCCGCCGGTCGACGCCGGGAGCGGCGCCGACAGCGCATCTCCGGCCGACGCGGCCAGCGGCGGCTGAGCGGTCGCGCGCGGGCCCTTCACTCTGCCTTCACTTCGCGATCGCGTAGGCGATCGCGAGGGCGATCGGGATGAGGACGAGCGCGGCGGCGATGGCGCAGCCGACGCCGGTGATCCCCAACATCGATTGACTGGACTCCGACGAAGCCCCGAGCATCGCGTCAACGCGAAGCCGTTGCTCGCCTTGCGCGATGGGCACGAGCGCCTTGAACGGCTGGCCGGCGCGCGTTCCGTCGATGCGAACGCCGAGCTGCACGCGCCGGCCGCCCGCGCGCGGCACCCAGGTGACCGCGTTGCAGCGACGGCAGCGCATCTCCGGCTCGTTCGCGGGCGTCGCGAGGCCGCACGCGGCGCAGCCGGCGGTCACGCCGGTCGTGTCGTCGACGACGGCGAGGCGGTACTCGAGCGACAGGCCGCCGCCCTCGACCTTGCACCACGGTTCGGGCCACTGGTCGACGAGGACGGCCGCGGCTTCGCCATCGACCGGCGCGCGGCAGTGCGGGCAGGGGAGCGCAACGGGCGCGCGCGACGAGAGCACCAGCGGCGCCCCGCATGCGCAGCGGCCGATCGCCACGCCGGGGCGGCCGTGCACCATCGCGTGCCGCGCGGCGACGAACCAGCGCAAGAGCGCGGGCGGCGCGAGCATCGTCTCGAAGCTCGCCGGCTGACCGTCCGCCCCGAACGGCACGCGCGCCTCCCTTCCGCACGCGCCGCACCGGCACGCGACCGGGACGTGGGGCGGGTCGCCGAGGGGCTCGGAGCAGGCTTGGCAGCGCGCGCGGGCGAGGGGCATGACGGCCTACCGAAGCTACCGAAGGAGGACGGGCGACAAAAGGACGACGCCGCGCCTCTCGAAAGAGCGCGCGGCGTTCGTGCCTACTTCGTGGGGTAGCCCGATCAGGGCTTCTTCGGCGCGGCCGGCGCGGCCGGGGTCGTCGGCTTCTTCGCGGTCGACGCCGCGTCCTTGCCGCCCGGTTTGACCGCCGCCGTCGCGTCCTTGCCGGGCGCCGCCGGAGGCGTCGTCGCCGCCGTCGCCGTGCTCGCCGCGCCGGGCGTCGCGCCCGCCGTCGCGCCCGCGGTCGCGCCCGCGGTGGAGCCGGCGCCCGCCGTCGCCGCGTCGTCCGGGACGACCTTGCCGTCGACTTCCTCGACGTGGAACGCCGTGCGGCGGTTCATCGCCTTGTGCTCGGCCGTGTCGTTCGTGACGAGCGGGCGCGTCGCGCCGAAGCCGACGGACTTCAGGCGTGCGCCGTCGACGCCGTTGGTGCTGAGCCACTTCACGACGGCCGCGGCGCGGTCATCGCTGAGCTTCTTGTTGTGGTCGTCCTTGCCGGTGTTGTCCGTGTGCCCCTCGATGCGGAGCTTGGTGACGTTCGGGTTCTCCTTCAAGAACTGCACGAGCGTCGTCAGCACGTCCGTCGTCTGCGGGGTGTTCTTGATCGTCGCCTTGTCGACGTCGAACTCGATGTCGCCCGGGATTTTGACCTTGTTGCCCTCGAGCGTCGCCTTGCCGACGGCGCGGATCTGCATGGGGGGCGGCGGCGGCGGGTCTTCCTTCTTCACTTCCGGCGGCGGGGGCGGCGGCGGCGGCTCCGGGGCCTTCGCCTCCATGTTGCCGAGCTTCGCCTCACCGCTGCAGGAGCAGCCGTTGAACGAGGCCCCAAGGCTCATCGCGACGAGCGCGAGCACCGGAAAAACAAGTCGCTTCGACATCGAACTCCTCCTCGGAAAACCCACCAAGACTCGAAAGACCCGGCCCCAGCTCGAGCTGGACCCGCGGAATCAGACGAGCAGAAGCGTAAGGAATTCACGGAAAATAGGGAAGCACCGAATAAAACCGGCCGTACGCGGTAGGATCCGTCCCCCGCATGGCCTCGCCGCCGCCCTCGAAGCCCCCGTTCCTCGCTGGCGCGCCGACCCCCGCGTCGGATCGGCTCGCCAAACTGGCGCCGCCGCTGGGGTCCGAGCTCAAGGAGTACCTGGGTCGCCACAAGGCCGACCTCGCGGCGCGCCTCGCCCGCGGGGAGGACGGCGTCGGCCTCGGTCGCCGCCACGCGAAGATCATCGACGGGCTCGTCTCGAGCCTGCACGCGGCCGCGTGCGCGACGGTGGCGGCGAAGGGCGTGCGGCCCGAGCTCGCCGCCGTGGGCAGCTACGGCCGAGGCGCGGTCGCGCTCGGCAGCGACGCGGACATGCGCGTCGTCGTTCCCGGCGGCGCCAAGCACCGCGAGGCGGCGAGCGCGTTCGCCGAGGCGCTGCTCTACCCGCTCTGGGACGCGGGGATGAGCGTCGGCCACCAGGTGATGGACCCGAGCGAGGCGCTCGAGCTCGCGCAGACGGACTTGGCCACCGCGACGTCGCTGCTCGATCTGCGGCACCTCGCCGGAGACCGCGCGCTCATCTCCGAGCTTCAAGACCGCGCGTGGAGCGGGCTGTTCAGCGAGGGGGAGCTCGCGCGGTTCATGGGCCGGCTGGAAGAGGAAGCCACCGCGCGGCGCGCGCGCTTCGGCGCGTCGGTGTACCTGCTCGAGCCCGACGTGAAGAGCGGCGCCGGCGGCCTGCGCGACCTTGACGGCGCGCGGTGGGCGGCGCGCGCGCGCTTCAAGGTCGGCGGCTCGGCGGAGCCCGACGAGTGGGGCGATCTCGTGCGCGTCGGCGTGCTCGTCGCCCGCGAGGCGCGCGAGATCGCAGAGGCCGAGGGGTTCCTCTGGCGCGTGAGAAATCGCCTGCACGCGCACGCGGGGCGCCGCAGCGATCGGCTCACGTTCGACGAGCAGGAGACGATCGCCGTCGAGATGGGGTATTGCCGCGCCGAAGAAGGCGACGCCGTGCGCCACGCCGCCGCCGAGCGCCTCATGCAGGACTACTACCTGCAGGCCCGCGTCGTGACGCGCGCGCGCGAGCGCATCCTTCACCGCGCGACGCCGCCCCGCCGGCGCGGGCGCAAGGTCGAGACCGACCTCGGCGGCGGCGTGCGTATGTTCGATGGCCACGTGACGGTGGGCGGCGTCGCCGAGCTGGCGACCGATCCGTCGCTCGCGCTCCGCGTGTACGCGGCGGCGGTGAAGCACGGGGCGCCTGTCCTGCCGTACGCGCGCGAGGGCATCGCGCGCGCGGCGAGCGATGCCTCGTGGTGCGAGCAGCTCCGCAAGCGCCGCGACGCAGCGCAGCTCTTCGTCGAGCTCGTGTGCACGGTCCCGGAGGCCGGAACCCGCCGCGGCTCGATCGCCGGCGAGCTCCACGACGTCGGGCTCCTCCTGGCGATGATCCCGGAGTTTCAGCCCGTCACCGGCCGCGTGCACCACGACGTTTACCACGTGTACACCGTCGACGTTCACTCGGTCGCCGCGCTCGACTGCCTGCGCGCGCTCTGTCGCGGCGAGCTCGCGCACGAGCGGCCGCTCGCGAGCCGACTCGCCGCCGAGATCGCGCGCCCGGTGCCGCTCTTCCTCGCGACGTTGTTGCACGACGTCGGCAAGGGCTACCCCGACGCGACCGGCTCGCGGAAGAACCACTCGCAGAGCGGCGCGGAGCTCTGCGACACGATCCTCCCGCGCCTGGGGCTCTCCGCCGAGGACGTCGCCGAGGCGCGCCAGCTCGTGGCGTCGCACCTGTCGATGTACCACACGGCGACGCGCCGCGACCTCGACGACCCGGCCGTCGCGCGCGAGTTCGTCGGCAACGTCCGCGGGCGCGAGGGGCTGCGCGATCTGTACCTCCTCACCGTCGCGGACATCACGACGACATCCCCGACCGCGATGACCTCGTGGAAGGCGCGCATGCTCGACGAGCTGTACTTCGCGTCCGATGCGTTCCTCGCGGGCCACAAAGACGAGGCGGACGAGGCGCGCTTCCGCTCGGCGCGCGCCGAAGCGCGCAAGCAGTGGGCAGGGCCGGCCGAGTTCTTGGAGCGCTTCATGGACTCGATGCCCGAGCGCTACCTCGTCGCCAACTCGCCCGAGGCGATCGTGGCGCACGCCGGCGTCGCGCTCGATCGCGGCGACGCGCCCGTCCACGCGGCGCTCGTCCCCGCGCGGCACCCGGAGATCGCCGAGCTCTGCGTCGTCGCCAAAGATCGCCCCGGCCTCCTCGCGCGCATCGCCGCCGCGATCACCGCCGGGCGGCTCGAGGTCCTCGCCGCGCAGGTCTACTCACGCGCGACGGGCGGCGGTGACGCCGGCGAGGCCGTCGACCTCTTCTGGGTGCGCGACCGCACCGAGGGCGAAGGCGGCGCCACGCGGGGAATGGCGCGCCTCGCGCGCGACCTGACGGAGTTCTGCGCGAGCGCGGAGGACCCGCAGGTGCTGCTCGCGCGCCGCATGGGCTCGACGTCGCCGTGGCGCGAGCGGCCGAGCCCGGCGGTGCTGACGGAGGTGTCGATCGACGATCGCGCCTCGCCCCGGCACACCGTCATCGAGGTGTTCGCGAAGGACCGGCCGGGCCTCCTCTTCACGCTCGCGCGCGCGCTCCACGAAGTCGGCCTCTCGATCGCGCTCTCGAAGATCAACACCGAGGGGACGCGCGTGGCCGACGTCTTCTACGTGAACGAGCTCGGCGGCGGCCGCGTGCCGCCGGAGCGTTTCAAAGAGGTCCGCGCCGCGATCCTCCAGGCCATCGGCTGAGAAAAGCGCGCGCGTGATCCAAGAGGACGCTGGATCGGCGGGTCCAACCGCGGGAGGATGCGCGGCATGAGAACTCGCGGCGCGGTCACGGTCTCGGCGGTCACGGTCTCGGCGCTCCTCATCACGTCGCTGGCGTCGCTCGCGGCGTGCGGCGGCGCCAGCAAGCCCGCGGACGGCCCGGAGCCGGGGCTCACGCCTCCGCCGCGCCTTCCGCCGTCGCTCGGCGGGCTCGGAGGAGGACCGAAGACCGACGCGCCCGAACCGCCGCGCGATGCGCCGCCGCCGAGCAGCTTGTCCGAGGACGTCGTCAAGGGGACCAAGGCGCTCGAGGGCGGCGACGCCGCGGGCGCGAAGGCCTTTGCGATGGCCGCGCTCAAGACGAACGCCAAGGACGGCGACGCGCTCGCGCTGCTCGGCATGGCGCAAGAGGCGCTCGGCGACAAGTCGGCCGCCGAGAAGGCGTACAAAGACGCGCTGCGCGCCAAGCCCGATCACGAGGTCGCCGCCGTGAACCTCGGCGCGCTGCTCCTCGACGCGCAGCGGTGGGACGACGCGGAGAAGGTCTGTCGGGCGGGGCTCGACAAGGCCAATAAGCACGGTGACAACGCGCTCCTCCACCTGAACCTCGCCGTCGCCCTCAGCGGCAAAAAGGACCAGGCGGGGAGCGCGAAGGAGTTCGACGAGGCCGTGCGCCTGTCGCCGAAGCAGGCGATGCCGCTCGTCACGTACGCCGACCGGCTCGCCGAGTGGGGCCGCGCAGACGACGCGACGGTGAAGCTCAAGGCCGCGCGCGATCTGGCCGGCGGGGACGTGCCCCTGCTCGCGACGATCGGCCACGCGTTCCTGCTCCTGCGCGGGGTGGGGGAGTGCATCAAGACGTTCGACACGGCGATCGGCCTGAAGGACGCCGCGGAGCTGCGCACCGAGCGCGGCCTGTGCAAGCTCGCGTCGAAGGACCGCGCGGGCGCGACCGCGGATTTTCAGGCCGCCGTCGGCAAGGAGCCGAGCTACGCGCTCGGGCACTATTGGCTCGGCGCGATGAAGCTGCAGAGCGGCGCGCCGAAAGAGGCGAAGCCTGAGCTCGAGGCGTACCTGAAGCTCGCGCCGAACGGCCCGAAGGCGGCCGCGGCGAAGGATCTGCTCGCGAAGATCGGCCGGGGCAAGTAGCCGCGCAAGTCACGCGCAGGTAAGCGCGCAAGCAAGCGCGGCGCGCAGACGCTCTCTCGACTACGCGGGCTGCGGCGCGGCGGAGAATCCGCGGAGGACGCGACCCACGCCGGCGCTGGTCTGCTCGCCGATCGCGACGAGCGCGCCGCGCTCGTCGAGCCACGCGCACGGCCCGCCCGCGATCTCTGCGCCTTCGTCGCCCGGGCCGACCAGCGGCACTGCGCGACCGAAGCGCGCCTCGCGCACCGCGAGGTCGCTCAGCACGAGCGACGGCAGCGCGCGCGCCGCGGCGCGGGCGAGCGGGACGATGCGCGCGAGGAGCTCGTCGCCGGGCGTGTCGAACGGCAGCGCCTCGGCGAGCGTGAACTCGCCGGACGCGGTACGACAGAGCGCGCTCAGGTGCCCGCACGTGCCGAGCGCCGCCGCGAGATCGCGCGCGAACGCCCGCACGTAGTAGCCCTTGCTCACGTGCAGCGAGACGGCGAGCCACGGCGACGGCGCGGCGCCGCCCCCGCGCAGCTCGATCGCGTGCGCGCGCACGGCGCGCGGCGGGAGCTCGGTCGCATCGCCGCGGCGCGCGCGCGCGTGCGAGGCCTCGCCACCCTGCTTGATCGCGCTGTACACCGGCGGGATCTGGCTGGTGCGCGCGAGCTCGAGATCGCGCGCCGCGAGGAGCTCGGGCGGCGCGTCCCCGGCGCGAAGCCGCTCGAGCGCCGCCCGCACGGCGTCGGGTACGGCCGCGCGCGAAGTCTCGCGCCCTTCGGCGTCGAGCGTGTCGGTCGCAACGCCCAGCGCGAGCGTCGCCTCGTAGCGCTTGTCGGCGGCGGTGAGGTACGGCGAGAGCTTCGTCGCCTCGCCGATCGCGACGACGAGCACCCCCGTCGCCATCGGGTCGAGCGTGCCCGCGTGGCCGATCTCGCGCGTCCCCAGCTTGCGCCTCAGCGCAGCGACGACGTCGTGGCTCGTCGGTCCGCGCGGCTTGTCGAGGACGAACACGCCGCTCGGCGGCGCCGTCTTCTCCGCGAGCCGCGGTGCGCTCTTTCGATCCTGCGGAGCCACGCCCGCAGCATACCTCAGCCGAACCAGACGCTCCGCCGCGCGGTGACGGCGCGGTCGAGCATGCCTTGGATCGTCGCGCGGACGCGCTCGCTGAGCCGCCCGACGAGGATCTCGTCGTCCGCCGCCTCGGCGCCGTGGTCGAGCGTGATGGGATCCCCGAAGAGGATGCGCCACTTCGTCGGCGCCGGCGCGAGCCCGAGGAGGCCGAGCGCGGGGAACGTCGGCGTCACGGGCAGGTACGGCAGGCCGAGCAGCTTCGAGAGCACCTCGACGCGCAGGAGCATCGGGTTCGTCTCCTCGCCGCCGACGACGGCGACGGGCACGATCGGCGTCCCGGTGCGCAGGCACAGCTTGATGAAGCCGCCGCGACCGAAGCGCTGCAGGCGGTAGCGCTCCTTCCAGAGCTTGCCGATGCCCTTCACGCCCTCGGGGAAGACCGTGACGAGCGCTTCTTGCTTGAGGAGGCGCTCCGCGTTTTCCTGGCACGCGCGCACCGCGCCGACTCGGTTCGAGAACGCGCCGAGGAACGGAAAGTGGAAGATGAAGTCCTCGGCGAGCCAGCGCACGTCCCGGTGGCGCGGGTGCTCGCGCTTGACCGCCGTCTTGATCATGACGCCGTCGAACGGCACCGTGCCCGAGTGGTTGGACACGAGGAGGCAGCGGCCCTCCGCGGGGATTTTCTCGATCCCTTCGCACTCGACGCGGAAATATTTTTCGTAGAGGAAGTTGAACGCGCCGCGGACCTTCTGCTCGTAGACGGGGTCGAAGCCGAAGTCGTCGACCTCCTCCGAGCGGTTGCGCATCCCCATGCGCCCCCACTTGCGCAGGTAGAAGTCGGTCGTCAAAAGCTCGCGCGCCGTCTCGAAGACGGTCTCGCCCGCTTCGCCGAGGGAGCGGCCCGACGCGGCGGGCGCCGGCACCGACGCGGGCGCCGCGTAGCTGGGAGGCAGCGGCGTCGGCGGCACGTCCGCCGTCGGCAGCTCGGGGCGCGACACCTCTTCGATCATGCGATCGAGCCGCTGCTCGAGCGCGCGGATCTCGTCGGCGATCTCGGCGGAGGACGGCGGGGGCGCGGCCATCACCGGGGTAGGCGCGTCGGACGCGGCGGGCTCGGACGCGGCGGGCTCGGACGCGACCGCCGCATGCGCCCGCGGCGGCGCTCGGAGGGTCTCGCGGCGGTCGAACTCCTCGGACGCGGGATCCTCGGCCACCTCGACCGTCTCCGGTGCAGCGGCCGGCTTTGCCCGAGGCTTGGCGACCGCGGACTTCGCGTTCGCCGCCTTCGTCGGCGCGACGCCGATGAGAAACGCTCTCGCCGCGGCGAGCGAGTCCGCCGTCGACGTTGGCTCCGGCGGCGGCGCCGCACGCACGTTCTCGGCCGCGACGGCGAAGGAGCGCTTGGTGAACGGCGGCG
>JAYVXL010000929.1:0-3006 GCA_043785185.1 Myxococcales bacterium | reverse complement strand
CGGGCCGGCGTCGGTGTCGAAGACGAGGTCGCCGCTCGTCATCCGTCGCGCGCGCGCGACGTGGAGCGCGACGCACCTTAGGCCGTTGCCGCACATCGCGGGCACCGAGCCATCGGCGTTGATCACTTTCATGCGGGCGACGCAGGCGGCCGCGCCGTCGCGGGAGCGCGCCGGCAGGATCACGAGGACGCCGTCGGCTCCGATTCCCCGCCGACGATCGCAGAGCGCCCGGGCGAGATCCTCGGACACCTCGCGCTCGTCCGCGGCCCCGAGCACGACAAAGTCGTTGCCGAGCCCCTCGTATTTCGCGAACGGGCGGCCCATGACGTCTCGAACGCTAGCAAAGGAGGCGGGCTCGGACCTCGTTTTCGTCGAGTCCGCACGCCGGGGCCCACGCGAATCGAACGGCGCGGCGTCACCTTTCACGGTCAGCTCCACGCCCGTCCCGTGTACCCTTGGAGCATGTCGCGCCTTCGGTGGCTCACGTCGGGCGAGTCGCACGGGCCGCGCCTCACGGCCATTGTCGAGGGGGTGCCGTCGGGGCTCCCGCTCCTCGTGGACGACGTGAACGTCGAGCTCGCGCGGCGGCAGCGCGGCTATGGCCGCGGCGGGCGCATGAAGATCGAGACGGACACGGTGGTCTTCGCGGGCGGCGTGCGGGGTGGCCAGACGCTCGGCTCACCGATCGCGATGACGATCGAGAACCGCGATCACCAGAACTGGCTCGATCGCATGAGCGCCGCGCCGATGCCCGTCGTCCCCGAGCCGCTCTCCCGCCCGCGCCCCGGCCACGCCGACCTCGCCGGCGGCCTCAAGTACGACCGCCACGACCTTCGCGACGTCCTCGAGCGCGCGAGCGCCCGGGAGACCGCAGCCCGGACCGCGGTCGGTACCGTCTGCCGGAAGCTGCTCTCCGCCGTCGGGATCGACGTCTTCGCGCACGTCGTGGCGATCGGCAGCGTGCGCGCGCGGGACATGCAGCTCTCGCTCGCCGAGGTCCGCGCACGCGCGCGCGCGAGCGATCTCGCGTGCGTCGACCCCGACGCCGAGGCCAAGATGAAGGAGGCCATCCACGCGGCGTCCCACGCGGGGGATACGCTGGGCGGCGTCTTCGAGGTCGTCGCCACCGGCGCGCCGGCGGGGCTCGGCAGCCACGTCCAGTGGGATCGCAAGCTCGACGGGCGGCTGGCGCAGGCGCTCGTGAGCATCCACGCCATCAAAGCGGCGGAGATCGGGGACGGTTGGCTCGCCGCGCAGCTCCGCGGGTCGGAGGTCCACGACCCCATCCACTACGACGATGGCGCCCGCGCCTTCACCCGACCCTCGAATCACGCCGGCGGCCTCGAGGGCGGCATCACGAACGGCGAGCCCATCGTCTGTCGCGCCGCGATGAAGCCGATCGCCACGCTTCGCAAGGCGCTCCCCAGCGTGGACGTCGGCACGAAGGTGGCGTTCGAGGCCGCGCACGAGCGGAGCGACATCTGCGCGGTCGCCGCGGCGTCCGTCGTCGGCGAGGCGATGGTGGCGATCACGCTCGCCGACGCGCTGCTCGAGAAATTTGCGGGCGATTCGCTCAAGGAGCTGGCGCGCAACGTCGCGTCGTACCGCGAGCAGCTGCGCGCCTACTGACGGGTCGCGAGGCCCTGCGAGGGAGGAAGAATCGATGCGCTCGGTCGTGATCAGCGGATTCATGGCGACAGGAAAATCGACGGTCGGACCGCGCGTCGCCGCGCGGCTCGGGCTCCCCTTCGTCGACACCGATCAGGTGCTCTCGGCGGAGGCGGGCTGCTCGATCGCCGAGCTCTGGACGCGCGAGGGCGAGGGAAATTTTCGCCGGCGAGAGGTCGCCCTCGTCGAGCGCTTGCTCGGCGACGACGTCCCGCGGGTCCTCGCGTTCGGCGGGGGCACGGTCACGAGCCGCCGCGCGCGCCATCTCGCCGTCGAGCGGGCGGTCGTGGTGACGCTCACGTCGTCGCCGGAGACGATCGCGGGGCGAACGCCGGACGTCTCGACGCGGCCGAACCTCGCGGTCGGCGATCCCGTCGCGCGCGCGCAGGAGCTGCTCGAGGCGCGCGCCGACGCCTACGCCGAGTGTCACCTCGCGCTCTCGACCGACGCGCTCGACCCCGACGCCGTCGCCGACGCCATCGTCGCGGCCCACGCGCGCGATCCGGCGTGCGTGCCGCTCGGCGCGCGCAGCTATTCGATCGACGTCGCGCTGGGCGCGCCCGCGCGTCTGACCGACGCGATCGCGCGCGCGGCGCCCTCGTCCGTCGTCGTGGTGAGCGACGCGAATGTCCAGCGCGCGCGCGGCGACGCCTTGGAGAAGGCTCTGGACCCGCTGATCGTCCCGGGCGTCCGCGTCACGCTCCCCGCCGGCGAGCGGTACAAGACGCTCGCGACGGTCGGGACGATCTGGGACGCGGCGCTCGGCGCCGGCGTCGATCGAGACGCGCTCATCCTCGCGTTCGGCGGCGGAGTCGTGGGCGACCTGTCCGGCTTCGCCGCGTCGGCGCTCCTTCGCGGGATTCGCGTCATCCAAGTGCCGACGACGCTCCTCGCGATGGTCGACGCGTCGGTCGGCGGCAAGACCGGCTTCGACCACCCGACGGGCAAAAACTTGCTGGGCGCGTTCCACCAGCCGACGGGCGTGGTCGTGGACGTGTCGCACCTTTCCACACTCCCGCGCCGCGAGCTGCGGTCGGGCCTCGCCGAGATCGTCAAGATCGCGCTCGTCCTCGACGCGCCGCTCCTCGCGGAGCTGGAGGACCGTGCCGAGGAGCTCGCGACGGGAAATCCCGGAGCGCTTCTCCAGGTCGTGCGGCGCGCCATTGACGCGAAGATCCGCGTCGTTCGTGACGACGAGCGCGAGGCGGGCGCGCGGGCTTTGCTCAATCTGGGTCACACGGTCGGCCACGCGCTCGAGGCGCACGGCGCGTACGCGCGGTATCTTCACGGCGAGGCGGTGGCGATTGGGACCGTCGCGGAGCTTCGCGCCGCGGGCGC
>JAYVXL010000928.1:0-9776 GCA_043785185.1 Myxococcales bacterium | reverse complement strand
CGCGACCGGTCTTCGCGTTCGCGAGCTGCGCGCGGAGCATGTCGTTGGGCGCCTTGGGCCGGACTTCGCCGAGCACCTGCATGTCCGGATCGACGACGACGTGCTTCGGCCGCACCGGGCACGGCACCGCGAACGTCTCGGTCCTCTGCGTCATGACGAGCTGCTCGCGCGCCGTCGCGCCGTCCGCGAGCGCGATCTCGAGGACGATGGGCACCTCGAAGTGGTGCGGCACGCCGTCGGTCGCCGCGTGCGTCTGCTTCGCGGCGACCTTGAGGACGCCGTCCTCCCACGAGAGCACGACGTCGATCTCGGCGTGCCCGGGCCGGTAGACGGACTGCTCGAAGATGCGCCCGAGGCTGCGACCGCTCACCTCCTCGAGCGCGCGCTGCAGGTCGCGCGTCTCGACGATGCCGAACGCGTGGCGGCGCAGGTACACGCCGACGCCCTTCCAGAACAGCTCGCTCCCGAGCTCGGCGCGCAGGGTGTGGAGGACGAGGCCGCCCTTCTCGTAAAGGTGACGGTCGAAGAGATCGAGCGGCGCGTCGTACTCGTGGCAGACGATCGGCCGGCGGTAGCGCCCGTTCGCCTCGGCGACGTACGACGACAAATCGCCGCGCAGCCCGAAGTAATACTCGTCCTCGCCGAGCTGCTTCTCTCGCCAGACGTGCTCGAAGTACGTCGCGAAGCCCTCGTTGAGCCAGCCTTCGCTCCAGTCGCGGCACGTGACGTAGTCGCCGAACCACTGGTGCGCGAGCTCGTGGGCGATGAGGTCGTCGCTCGAGACGTCGAGCGCGGCGCGTTCGTCGAGCAGGATGTGCTCGTACATCGTCGTGGCGGTCGTGTTCTCCATGCCGCCGAAGATGAAGTCGCTGACGACGACCTGCGCGTACTTGTTCCACGGGTAGGCGACGCCGACGATCTCGCCGAAGTGGCGGATCATGTCCGGCGTGCGCGCGAACGTGCGCTCGCCGTCGCGCTCGCGCCCTTTCGGGACGAGGTACGAGACCGGCACGTCGCCGGCCTGGTCCGTGACCTCGGCGAACTCGCCGGCGACGAGCGTGAGCAAGTAGCTCGCGTGCGGCTCGTTCATCTTCCAGTGGAAGAACCACGCGCCCTTGGCCGGCGTCTCTTTGCTCGCGAGCTTGCCGTTCGAGAGCACCGTCCAGCCGTTCGGCACGCGCACGGCGAGCTCGGTCGTCATCTTCACGTGCGGCTTGTCATGGCACGGGAGGAAGTGGCGCGCGTCCTCCTCTTGGCACTGGCTCCACACTTGGCGCGGGCGGTCCGGGTAGTGCTCGTCGGGCTCGATGAAGTAAAGGCCGCGGCGCGGCGTCGCAGAATAGCGAATCGTGATCTGCGCTTTGTCGACGCCGACGGCGAGCGGCACGTCGATCGCGCGGCCGTCGTATCCCGCGGAGACCGCCTTTCCGTCGACCTCGACGCCGGCGAGATCGAAGCCGATCGCGTCGAAGCGGATCTGCGTGGCCTTCGGATCGATGCGCGCGACGTCGACGGTCGCGTGGCCCTTCACCGATTTGCTCGCGACGTCGAGCGTCAGGTCGAGCGCGAGGTGCCGGACGAGGAACGGGCGGTCGCGCTCGAACTGGCGCGCCGTGGAGGCGAACGCGAAGGGGCGCGCGCCGGCGGAGGACTCGGCGCGCTCGGAGTGATCGGTTTGCAGGTGGCCGCAGCGCGCGTGGTGACGGTGCGAGAGGGACATGGGGGCCCGAGAGAGTGCAATAAAGGCCCGGCGCGGGAAAGAGGTTCGACAAAAACGCGACGAGGACGCAGGCCATCGGGCCCGCGTCCTCGCGCGTCGCGTGTCGTGTGTCGTGCGGGGGCTTACTTGCCGGGCGACGGCGGCGAGCTGCCGCCGCTACCCGTCGTGCCGGAGCCGCCGCGGCCGCCGAAGCTCACGCCCGCCGGGCCGCCGGCCTGACCGACCGCCTGCGAGAAGCAGATCTCGCCGCCGTTCCCCTCGGGCGCGCAGCAGATCGAAGGGTCGGCCGGGCGCGGGTGGAAGCCGTTCGGGCAAGGCGCCGAGCACACCGGGCCGGGCCAGGGCGGGGGCGGGGGCATCGGGGGCGGCGCGCCGCCGTCGCAGGCGATCGGGGGCGGCACGGGGTTCGGGACGGGGCCGGGTTCCGGCGTCGGGGCAGGGCCGCCGTCGATGGGAGGTCCCGCGTCGACGACGCCCGGGCCACCATCGACCGGCGGCGGGGCGCCTCCGTCGACGACGCCCGGGCCGCCGTCGATCTGCGTCGGCGGGCCGGCATCGACGACGCCACCGCCCCCACACACGGCGATGGCCGGCTCGGCCCAGCCCCACTGGACCTTCGAGCACTCGAGCGAGTTGCCGTTCGGAAGGATGTGGCAGCACTCGCCCGGGTCGTTGACGACGGGCCACCAGCCGGGCGCGCACGCGTAGCCGCAGCCCGTGGGCGGCGGCGGGCCGGGCGGCGGCACGACGCATTTGGCCGGATCGCTCAGATCGCAGCAGCTGGCGGGGTCGGGGTAGAGCGTCCAGCCGTCGTCGCACTTGTGGAAGGGGCTGTTCACGAAGGCGACGCACTCGGACGCCTCGTTCGGGCCGCCCTTGCAGCAGACGTTCGGGTGGGCCTGGAGTGGCGCGCACGCGGGCACCGTCCCCGTCACGGCGGCGGGATCGACGGCGCGGAGCTCGCCGGCGTTCGAGCCGATGGTGACTCCTTTGCCACCGCAGGCGGCGAGCAGCGCGATCGGGAAAAAGAGGCCGGCAACGGCGGCGCGCGTTTGGAAGCGGAACTTGCCGATCATGGGAGTCTCCTTGGGCGGGTGCGGAGCATTGAGGATCTGCGGATCCGCGTAGGTGCGGGGGCGGATCGAAGCATCTGCCGGCGGGAGGCTCTCTTCCTCGCGTCCGGCTTCTATGCAGTGGTTGGCCACCTCAGTGCCGACCTGTGACGGAAAGTGCCGGTCGGCACATTTTCGGGACCTACTGGGGAAAATCCCTCTGGATTCCGCCCGCGGCCCCCGAGCATGCGTTCTGGACGCGGCCGGTCTGCGGTGAAGCGGGGTGCGCCTGAAGAAAAGCGGATCGGGCGGTCATCCCTTCGGAGTGCCTACCCGCGCCGCATAGTGCCAAAACGTGCGCGGCGTCGCGCTCTTCGACGAGCGCGCCGTGCGGGTAAAGGCGACGGTGGTCCTCGAGCAGAGAGAGCGCCGCCCGCGCGCGGCCCGCGGCGAGCTCGGCGTTCGCCTGGCGAAGGAGCGCGATCTCGCCGGCAATGCTCGCATTGCTCGCATTGCTCGCATTGCTCGCATTGCTCGCATTGCTCGCCGACATCGCGGTGGCACCGGGCGGCAAGATCAAGATCGGGGGCGTCGGGACGAGCGGCGCCGACGTCGGCGCGAGCAGGACGACTGGCGGGGCCGGCGACGCGGGCTCCGCCGGCGTCATGGTCGCGGCCTGCGGGGCGGCGCGCGGCGTTGCCATCGGCGGAGGCGAGGCGATCGTCGTCGCGACCGGCCGCGTCTCCGCCCTCTTCGTCTCCGTGTACGTGATCGTGCCGACGCTCAACGCGCTCACGACGGCGAGCGACGCGATCACCTTCGTCGTGAGGCCGAGCGTGACGGCGGCCCCGGCCCCCGCAGCGCCTACGCCCGCGCCTGCACTCACGCCCGCGCCCGCAGCGCCCGCAGCGCTCGCAGCCGCGGCCGTGGCCCCCGCGGTCGACTTCGACGCCGCCGCGACCGCCACGCCCGCCGCCAATCCGACCGCGACCCGCGCCGTGACCTTCGCCCGCACGCGCGCGCGCGCGCCGTCCGACGGCTCGAGGCCGGGCATCGCGCGGTCGAGCAGCGCCCTCGCCTCCCTAGACATGTCGCTCATCGGCTCCTCCACACGTCGCGTGCGCGGTGACGTTGCACGGCTTCCTCGAATTCCTTGCGGGCAGCCCGCAGGCGCGCGTACGCGGTGTTCACGTTGACGTCGATGGCCTGCGCGATCTCCGGCACGCTCATCTGCTCCACTTCGGCCAGGACGAAGACCTCGCGCTTGTCGTCATCGAGCGCGTCGAGCAGCGTCGAGAGCGCGCGGACGGCTTCGGCGCGCGCCGCCGATTCGTGAGGCCCCGCGCTCGCCAGGTCGGTCAAGCCGTCGACCTCGGCGTCCCCCTCCTGCGTCCCGAAATGCGCGGGCTTGCGGCGCTTGGTTCGACGGTGATCGGCGACGGTGCGACGCAAAATGCCGAAGAGCCAGGTGCGGAGCTGGGCCCGCGTATCGTCATACTCGCCGAGGCGCCGATGCACGACGACGAAGACGTCCTGCACGACGTCCTCGACGGCGCTCGGCGCGACGCCGAGGCCGCGAACGTTGCGCCAGACAAAGGAGAAGTGATCCTCGTAGACCTGGTCGAACGACACGTTCGTCCGCGGCCCCTCGCCGGAGCGCGGAGCGGCTTGGGACGGGGCGTCCAAAGGTGGGCTCCCCCCGACCGAGCTCGCGGGGGCGTCCACGACGAGCATGCCTGAACCAGGGATCACCGGCACGACCTCTATTCAACCGTGTTTTTGGCCGGCCGCCCGGCAATCCGTGCTCAAAAACGCAGCTCCGCGCCGATCCCTGCGCGTCCGCTCAGGGGGGCGGGTCGGTGGACCTGCCCCACGAAGCCGATCTGGAACGTCGGACGCGAGAGGGGGACGACGCCTTCGAGCGTGGCCCGCAGCGCGAACGGGCCGAGGGGCAACGCGACGAGGCCGCCGAGGCGGGCCGCGGGCAAGAGCGCCGCGCCGCTCCCCGGCTCGGTGACCCCGAACGCCTTGGCCGTGAAGCTCCCGGCTTCTACGCCGAGGCACGGCGACACTTCTACCGCGGTCCGCACGAGCGCGACGCAGCCGAGGAGGCCCAGGCTCATGAGGTCGAGCTTCGCGCCCGGCGCCGGGTTGAGGAGGCGCCGGGGCAGCGTCACCGTCTGCGTCAGCCAGTAGGATCCACCGAGCTCGAGGCGCAACGCGCCAGGCGTCCAGGCGAAATGGGCCGCGACGCCGACGTTCGGCTGATCGAACGTCCCGACATCGGCGAGCGCGGCCGCGCCGACCGCCACGACGTGAGGGGACGCCGGCGCAGGCGCGGGCCGCGTCGGGCTCGCGGTCGCCGACGGGCTCGCGGTCGCCGACGCGCTCGCGGTCGCCGACGGGCTCGCGGTCGCCGCCGGGGTCGCGCTCGCCGACGGGGTCGCCGTCCCGCTCGCCGTCGGGACCGCCGTCGCCGTCGGACTCGCCGTCGAGGTCGCCGCTCCGCCCGCTACGGGAGTCGCGGTCGCGGTCGGCGTCGGGGTCGTCGCCCCGGTCGCCGTGGCTGTCGCGGCCGTGGCCGTCGGCAGGAGCGCGATCGGCGCCTCGCTCGCGAGCGCGCGCGACGGATCGACCGCCATCGCGACGATGAGCGCGGTCGCGTCCGCCGCGGCGCGGCAGGTCTCCGCTCGGAGCGTCCGCTCGCCGTGCAGGTCGCCGACGTCGACGCCGAGCGCGAGACGCCACTTGCTGCCCTCGCGCTTGACGACGGCGTGCGCCACGACCTTTCGCTCTGGCGACGCCGTCGAGCCCGAGAGCTGCCGCGCGACCTCGCCCATCACGTACGAGGCCGCGGGGCACTCCGCGGCCGGCGCGCGCCAGTCGAGCGAGACGGCGCGCTCCGCCTGCCCGAACGACACCGCCGGCACCCCCGCCGCGACGAGCGCGAGCGCGACGGTGCCAGCGAGCCTTGCCCTTCGCGTCCCTGGCATCCGTGCTCCGGGCGCTCAATTGCGGCCGCGCGCGCGGCCGGACGCGCTCAGCGGCCGATGGCCTCGGCGCGGTTGACGATGCGCGGCGTCAGGAAGATGACGAGCTCGTTGCGCGTGTCGTTCGCGCGGCGGCGCTGGAAGAGGATGCCGAGGATCGGGATGTCCCCGAAGAACGGCACCTGGTCCAAGTTGCGGCCGGTGTTGCGGGTGAAGATGCCGCCGATGACGGCCGTGTGACCGTCCATGACGAGGAGATCGGTCTCCGCCTCGCGCTTCAGGATCGTGGGGTCGCCGCGGGCCGACGTCTGGTTGAAGTCCGGCTCGTCGCGGTTGATCTTCACGTGCATCGCGACGCTGCCGTCGGCGGTGACGTGCGGTCGCACGAGGAGCTGCAGCTTGGCCTCTTGGAAGGTGGTCTGGACGCCTTGCGCGCTGACTTGGGAGAAGGGAATGAGCGTTCCCTGGTTGATGCGCGCTTCGCGGTTGTCGAGGGTCAAGATGCGCGGGCTCGACACGATGCGGACGAGGCCGCTCGTCTCCGCCGCCGAGAGGCGCAGGCCGAGGTTCAGGTTGCTGTCGATCGACCCGAAGCTGAAGCCGAGGGCGCCGCCTTGTCCGGTACCGACGGCGGCCGGGAGGTTGACGGCGAAGTTCGGGGTCTGGATGGTTCGCGTAAAGGGCGACACGCCCGCGGTCGGCGTGTTGTTGTCGTACGCGCCGCCGGCGACGCTGGCGCGGCTGGGGAACGCGACGCCGGTGGGATTGCCCGTGGCCTCGCTGAAGGTCGCGTCGCCACCCCACTGGATGCCGACGTCGCGCAGGTACCGGCTCGTCGCCTCGACGATGCGTGCCTCGACGAGCACCTGCGGTGTCTGCGTGTCGAGGGTCCGAACGAGCTCCTCGATGTAGTTGATGTTGCCGCTGATGTCGCGGACGATCATCGTGTTCGTGCGGTCGTCGACGGCGAGCGAGCCGCGCGGTGAGAGGAGGTCCTTCGCGCGCGCCTGGAGCTCCTCGGCCTGCGCGTAGCTGACGGGGATGAGGCGCGTCTCGAGCGGCGTGAGCTCGTACTCCTGCTTGGCCGCCGCGAGCCGCAGCTCCCGCTCCTTCTGCAGCTGCGCGAGCGGCGCGACGCGGATGAGATTGCCGGAGCGCACCATGCCGAGGCCCTTTGCCTGCAGCACGACGTCGAGCGCCTGATCCCATGGCACGTTGCGCATGCGGATGGTGACGTTGCCCTGCACGTCGTCGGCGGTGACGATGTTGACGCGGCCGACGTCCGCCAGGAGGCGCAGGATGTTGTGGAGGTCGGCGTCCTTCAGATCGAGATCCATGCGCCGGCCGGTGTAGCGGCCATTGCCGCCGGTCGTCTGCGCGTTGATGGTCGCCGCGAAGCCGGCGGTCTCGCCGCCGCCCGCCGTGGTCGTCTCGACCGTCGGCTCCGGCTGCTCGCCGCCGTGGATCGACGTCTCGATCTTCGGACCGCCGTCGGCCACCTTTTCACGCGCGACCGTCACGGTCTTGCGCGTCGACTTCGCGATGGGCGCCTGGACGACGGTGCCCTTCGGCACGTCGAAGCTCCACACGAGGTTCTTGCCGTCGACCTGCACGGTCCCGGTCACGCCGGTGTACGCGTCGCCCGTGCGCTCGATCTCGACGACGGTCACGCCGCTCGTGCCGTCGAAGAAGGTCCCCACGTTCTTGAGGAAGCCCTTGTACGCGCCGACGTCGAGCGTGCGACCGAGGTTGTCCGGTAGTTTGCACGATTTCAGCTCGAGGCGGAGGCGTCCGCTCGCGGTCGTGCTGAGCGCGTACGATGGGACCGCGGTGAGCGAGACGACGACGCGATCCTTGGCCGCCGACGTCGGCGTGCCGGGGATGCGCTCGAACCTCACGTCGCTGACCTCGCTCTTGACGACCTCGACCTTCGGCCCTTCGTCCTTCGCGGCGGCGGCCGCGGCGGGCGTGAGCGCGGGCAGAGGGCCGTCGCTCGGCCCCGTCTTCTCGGCCGGCGTCAGCGAGATGCGGAGCGTCGTCCCGTCCGCGCGGACGCGGTAGCTCGCAGGCTTCACGAGCGAGATGGACACGCGCGTCAGCGTCCCCGCCTCGGTCTTGAAGCTCTGCGTGAGGACGCCCCCGACCACGCCGGCGCCGGTGGTGATGGCCTCCGGCGCGCCCGCGACGTCCGCCCCCATCACGTCCACGATGAGGCGCTTGCCCCCCTCGGCGACGCGGGCGTTGAACGTCGGCGATGCGGTCGCCATCACCTCGATCTCGGTGCCGCCCGGCACCCCTTCGGCGGCGTGCAGCGCCACGTTCTTCACGTGGTTGGCGGTGTCGTCGGCCCACCCGAGCGACGTGGTGAGGACGACGACGTTGGCGCTTAGCAGCGCGGCGATCACGCGTCCCCTTCTGGCTGCGCGTCGCGAGGCACTATGGCGCGGATTTGCCCTGAACATGCCGTGGCTCCTGGAGCGAGCTCCATGAAATGGGCTCGCAATCGCAACGCTAGACCGTGTGATCCGATAGGGACCAATTTCTGACTTGGATTTCGCGCGCGCCGTTTCGCGCGCGGAGCGGACAAAACGAAACGGGGCCCGGCGTGGTGCCGAGCCCCGTCGGGCGACTCCGCGGGCGCGGGACGCGCTCAGAGCCGCGCTTCTTTGTCCTTCAGGCTCGCCTCGGGGTGCAGCGGGATCACGCGCGTCGCCGGCGCGATGCCCGGCTGCGCCGGGTCCTCGCGGATCAAGACGACGTCGCCGTCACGCACGCGATCGACGCGCCAGTTCAGCTGGTAGTCGGTGCCGTTCGTTCCGCCGGTGTGCACGACGTCGGGGCGCCCGAGGAAGTCGCCGCGCTTGACGACCCAGCCCTTGCTCGTCGGATCGACGAGCATCGCCCGCGGGTACTCGCCGCCGGTGACGATGCCGATCAGCTTCAGCTCGTCGATCGAGTACTGCTCGAGGACGACATACCGCTGGATCTTCTGAGGCGCGGAGCTCTTCTCGACGAAGAGCGTCACGTACGATCGGAACGGATCGCGGTTGCGATCGTTCTCGACGAAGTCGTTCTCCGTGTACTCGACGGTCTTGGAGGCCGGGCCTGCGCCGGCGTCGGGGTTCTGGTTGGCCGCGCGGACCACCGGCGCGGGCGGGCCGCCGGTCGACACCTTGTCCCCGCAGCCGAGGAGGAGGCCCGCGGTGCCCGCGGTGCCCGCGGTGGGCGCGGCGAGCGCGAGCGCGAGCGCGATACTGAGCTTGTTCATTTCTGCCCCCCGGGCGGCGCCGCCGGCGGCGGCGTCTTGGGCTTGATCGTGTGGAACGTCGTCGCGAGGCACCGGGCCTTGATGTCGACGTCGTCGCCGACGGTCTTCGACTCGTAGAGCTCGATATTTTCCATGTTGATGATGCGGTCGAGGCGACCGACCTCGTAGACGAACTTCGCGAGCTGGTGGAAGTGGCCGCTCACCTCGAGCCGCATCGGGACCTTCGCGAAGAAGGCCTGCGTCTGCTCTTCTTGCGGCTGCCACGCCTTCAGGTCGATGCCCGAGACGTTCGAGACCTGCTGCAGGCTCGAGAGAAACGCGGCCGCCTCGGTCTCCGCCGGCAGCACCTTGTTCAGCTCGCGCTGACGCTGCTGGCGCATGATGAGCTCGTCGCGGTCCTCGAAGTAGCTGGCCTGCGACTGCTGCGCCTGCGCGAGCTGCCCTTCGAGCTCGCTCTTGCGGCGCCTCGCCTGATCGATCTTCGTGCCGACCTCCGTGTGGAGGAAGACGTAATAGAGGAGGCCGACGAGCGAGACGCAGACGACGGCGAAGCCGACTTTCACGGGCATCGTCGCTCGCGCGAGCGAGAGCGCTTGGGTTGCGGTGGCCATGGCTCAGTACCTCGCCTTCGCGCTGAGCTCGAACCTGACGAGCTCGAGGTGGGTTTGATTGTCCACCGTCTTCGACGCCGGAAGCAGCTTCAGCTCGTAAAAGTAGTCGCTGAGCGAGAGGCGACGGAGAAATTC
>JAYVXL010000927.1:0-3013 GCA_043785185.1 Myxococcales bacterium | reverse complement strand
TCGGCGGCGAGGTCGACAAGGCGTGCTCCGACGATGCGATCAAGAAGGGCATGGTGCAGAAGTGCATTCAGCCGAACCCGATGAAGGGCAAGGCGGTGTTTTGTCCCGCGGCGAAGAAGGGCGGATGCGGCAAGTCCGCCGTCGCCCCGCGCGGGGACGGGCAGCTCGGCGGGAGCCTGCTCGCTACCGCGCTCGCTGTCGCCGCGCTTCGTAGAGCGCGATCGCGGCGCTCACCGACGCGTTGAGCGACGCGAGCGGGCCGTCCATCGGGAGGCGCGCGAGCGTCGTGCAGAGCTTCTTGATTCCGCGGCGCAGGCCCTTGCCCTCGGCGCCGACGACGAGGACGACGGGGCCGGTCAGGTCGATCGCGTCGATCGCCTTGTCCGCACCGGCGTCGAGCCCCACCACCGTCGCGCCGCCCTCGGCCATGCGCGAGAGGGCCTCGGCGAGGTTCGGCACGCGGCAGAGGGTCGCGTGCTCGATCGCGCCGGCCGACGCGCGGAACGTCGCCGGGCTGAGCGGCGCCGAGCGGTGCTCGGGCCACATCACCGCCGCGCCCATCGCCACCGCCGAGCGCACGATCGCCCCGAAATTCTGCGGGTCCTCGAGCTCGTCGAGCGCCACGACGAGGCCGTTCTCTCGCGCGGCGACCGCGTCGAGCGGCGTGAGCGTGAGCTCGGGCGCGAGCGCGATCGCCCCCTGGTGGCGCGCGCCGTCGGCCATCTTGTCCAGCTGGCCGCGGGGCACGCGCTCGACCTTCGCGCCCTGATCACCGGCGAAGCGCGCGAGCGCCTCGAGCTGCGGCGCGTCCTTCTGGTTCTCGACGAGCACCCTCTCGAGCGCCGCGCCGTGCGCGCGGATCGCCTCGCGCACCGGCTGCATGCCGCACACGAGCCTCACGACGCCGCAGGCCGCCCGGCCTGGCGCGCGCGCCGCGCGGCGACCGCCTCTCGCGCGATCGCCGTCGCCGCCGCGAGCGGATCGGCGGCGTTGCGGATGGGCCGCCCGACGACGAGCCAGTCCGCGCCGTCACGGATCGCGCGGGCGGCGGTGGCCACGCGCTTCTGATCGTCTTTGCCAGCCCCGCCCGTGTCCGCCGCGCGCACGCCGGGCGTGATCAGCGTCGCGGTCGGCCCGAGCGTCGCCCGCATCGCCTGCGCCTCGTGCGGCGAGCAGACGAACGCGCGCACGCCCTCCGCCCACGCCATCGCCGCGAGTCGCGCGGCGTGCGTCGCCACGTCCGCGGCCACGCCCATCTTGCCGAGGTCCGCCCCGTCGAGCGACGTGAGCACGGTGACCGCCACGATCTCGAGCGCGCCGCCCGCCGCCTGCGCGCGCGCCACCGCTCGCCGCAGCATCGCGGGCCCGCCCTGCGCGTGGACCGTGGCGTACCGCACGCCGAGGTCGGCCGCGCGCCCGACGGCGCGCTCCACGGTCTCGGGGATGTCGTGCAGCTTGAGATCGAGGAACACCGGTCGCCCGACGTCCTCGCCGAGCCGCACCGCCGCGGGGCCGGCGATGGCGAACAGCTCGAGCCCGACTTTGATCATCCCGATCGCATCACGCACGGCGATCGCGGCCGCACGCGCAGCGTCGAGCGACGGAAAATCCAGGGCGAACGCGATCGGAGAGGCGTCGTCTACTGGATGCAGGAGCAAAGCGGATCGCCGGGCTGGCAGTTGCACTTGACCGGCGTGACCGGCTTCACCGCCGGCGGTCCGCCGGTGTTGACGCGGCCGAGCGCCTGGCGCGTCGCGGCCTGGCGCTGCTGCGCGACGGCGAGGGCCTTTACGGCGTCCGCCTTGGCGGCCTCGTCCTTCGCGTTCTTGACGGCGTCCTCGAGCTGCGACACGGCCTGGTTCTGATCGTTCAGCTCGCGCTGCAGCTTCTCGAGCTGCAGCTTGCTCTCGGCGGTCTCCTTCTCGTGCTTGATGCGCTCGGCCTCGGCCGATTGGCTCTTCTGGTAGTACGCGTAGCCGCCGCCGACGCCACCGATCACGAGGAAGGCCGCGGCCGCCGCGGCGATGAGCACGGCCTGCTTCTTCCCCTTGCTCTCCTTGATGGCCGTCATCTGCCGCTCGTGCTCTTGATGCCGGCGCATCGCCTCCATGCGGGCGGCGTTCTCGGCGTCGAGGCGGGCGCGCTCGACCTCGGCGTGGCGGATCGCTTCGACGCGGGCGTTCTCCTCGCGCTGGCGCTGCTCCTCACCCCGACGGCGCTCGTCCTCCTGGCGGATGCGGGCCTCCTCGGCCTCGCGCGCGCGGCGCTCCTGATCGGCGCGGGCGTTCTGCTCCGCCTGCGCGGCGCGCTGACGCTCCGCTTCCTCTTGTCGGATCCGATCCTCCTCGAGGTTCATGAGCTCTTTGAGGGAGAAAAGGACTGAGCTTTCTTTCTGTTCCGCCATGTTGACTTCGTTCTTTGGTCCTTGGCAAAAGCTACAAGGAAGGGCGAGGCTTCGCAAACCCTAGCTGCCCTGCTTGAGCGTCCGAGGCAATAAAAAAGGGGGAAAGGGCGCCGCCGCGGCCTGTGACAAGTGAGCGAAATCTTTGTACGGTGCGTCCGGATGGCCACTTCAGTCAACGCACACATCACTGGGACGGTTTGGAAGATCGAGGTCAAGGAAGGCGACACGGTCTCCGAAGGGCAGACCTGCGTGATCCTCGAGTCGATGAAGATGGAGATGCCCGTCGAGGCCCCCGCCGCGGGCCGCGTCGAGAAGATCTCCTGCGCCGAGGGTCAGGCCGTGAACGAGGGGGACGTCCTCCTCACCATCGCCTGAGCGGCCTCGTCTCGCATCCCCGCGCGCGGTGGTAGGCTCTCCCCCGTGAGGCCGCTCGCGCTCGTGGTCGTCGCCTCCGCGCTGCTCGGCGCCTGCGCGACGAAGGCGAAGCTCATCGCGCAAGGCGGTGAGTGCTTCCAAGCCACCGACTGCGCCGACGGCCTCGTCTGCGTCCCCCAGACCGACGGGCGGCACATCTGCGACAACGATCTCACGGCCGTTCAATCCACTGAG
>JAYVXL010000926.1:0-9804 GCA_043785185.1 Myxococcales bacterium | reverse complement strand
CGGACGGTGGGTGTCGCGTTCGCCGCCGCCGCGGTCGCCGCGAACATGAAGTCGCTCGCCGCGCCGCTCGTCGCCGTCGCCCTGGCGGCGCTGGCCGTTCGCGTGTGGCGAAACGACGGCCGCCGCGGCCGGCGGGTGCTCGCGATGGCCGCCCTCACGCTCCCGCTCGTCTTCGCGACGCCAACGAAGAACGCGTGGCGGTTCGGCAACCCGTTTTATCCCATCCGCACGAGCGTCCTCGGCGTGGCGTTGCCCGGCGTCGAGGCGCCGTATTCGTCGTCGCCGCTCTGGCTCGCGCACGCGCCGGCGCCGGCGCGGTTCGCCTGCTCGCTCCTCGAGATCGGCGCGCGCCCGCTCTCGAACCCGCGCCGCTGGACGGTGGACCAGTGGACGCCGCCGGACGAGGATGGCTACCGGATGGGTGGCTTCTGCGGAGGGTGGGTCCTCGTGAACCTGGTCTTGCTCGCGTGGCGCGCGCTGCGCGAGAAGCAAGGGCCGGCGCGCGTCGCGGGGATGGGCGTCGCGGCGATGACCGCGGTGGTCAGCGTGATGCCGCAATCGCACGAGCTGCGGTACTACCTCGTGTGGATGCTGGTGCTCGTCGCCGTCAACGGGTGGCTGTCGTGCCGCGCCGGCGCGCCGCGCGGTCCCGTGGGTGCGCGCGGCTTCGGCGGGCTCGGCGCCGTCGCGATGGTCGTCGTCATGTGGGTGACGGGCTTCGATTACGTGCGGCCGACCGGCGCGACCTGGGACGAGCTCCGCGCCCGCAAGGTCGACGGCGCCGCGCTCTCGCGCGTCCCCGACGGCGCGCGCGTCTGCGTCGCTCACGCGCCGTGGAACCTCTTGTGGGCGGCGTCGTGGAGCCCGCAAGGAGGGCGCTACGTCGTGATCGAAGCGGAAGCGCCTGAGGACTGCGACGGCGCGCCCTCGCTCTGAGGCGCCGGCAGCCGTCGCGCCTCGGCCATCGCGACGGTGCGCGCGAGCTGCGTCATTTGCTCGGCGTCCTCGAGGCGGCGCCGACGCGTGAGCAGCGACTCGCGCACGAGCCAGATGACGATGGGGTAGAGGAGGAAGTCCACGCCGCGGCCGATCCCGACCAGGTTCGCGAGCTCGGTCGCGCGGGTCGGGAACGCGATGAAATAAGCGCCGACGGCGAAGAGCACCGTCTCGACGACGAGCACGCGCCGGTTCTTCGCCCTGAGCGTGGCCCAATCGAAGACGAGGAGGCCGAAGACGAGCACGAGCAGGAGCGCGGCGGCGATGGTCACGGCCTCAACCCTCGCGCTCGCGCTCGGGCTCACCGAAGACGTACTGAATCGCGAGATCGTGCAGGATGCCGAAGGCCCCGCTCGAGCGTTGACCCTTCGCGAGCGACTCCTTCGTGTACCGCACCGAGACGGGCAGCTCCGTCACGACGAGCGAGCCGGCGTCGCGGACGCGCTGCTTGATCTCGGTGGCGTGCGCCATGCCGTTCTGGCGGATCGGGATCTGCGCGAGCGCGCGGCGGCTGAAGGCGCGAAGGCCGTTGTGCGCGTCGGCGAGGCGAAGGCCCGTGAGCGCCCACTCGAAGAGGCGCGCCGCGTGGAGGAGGACGACGCGCGCCGGCGGGACGTTCGAGCCGCCGTGGAAGCGATCGCCAAAGACGACATCGGCGCCGTCGGCGACGCGCGCGGCGAGGCGAAGCGCGTCGGCGGCGACGTGCTGGCCGTCGGCGTCCATCGTGACGTACGCAGAGAAGGCGGCGTCGGCGAGCGCGAGCTGCCGCGCCGTCTCGAGCGCGGCGCCTTGGCCGAGGTTGATCGGGTGACGGGCGAGGACGAGCCGAAACTCCGGCGTCGGGAGCGCGCCGGCGATCTGGACGGGCACCTCGCTCCCGTCGTCGACGAGAAAGACGGTCAGCTCCGCATGGCCGCGCGACGCGTCGCGCAGCGACACGAGCGTCCCGTCGAGCGCACCGCGCTCGTTGTATGCGGGCATGAGCACCGCGACGCGCGGGAGCGTAGCGCCGGTCATGGCGCCATCCCGCAGCGGACGCCGGCCGGTGACGCGACGCACGCGTCGGCGCGGCCGTCACCGCTCACGTCGCCGAGGAGGAGGACTCCGCCCTGCGCGAGCTCGGGCACGTCGGCCGCGGCGGCCCACACGCTTCCCGCGGTGAGCCCGGCGTCCCCGCGGAGCGCGCACACGATCGCGCCGCCCTGCGCCGCGCATGCGTCGGCCCGACCATCGCCGTTGAGATCCGGCCCCGGCGCCGACGGGGCCGCCGCCTCCGACGGCCCGGGCGGCGCGGCGCTCACGCGCGCGAGCGGGCCGAAGCGGACCTCGGGGCGCGCGTGATCGCCGACGGGGCCGCGCTCTGCGCGCGCGCACACGACGCCGTCGCTCGAGCGGCCGCACAGGTCCGCGCGGCCGTCCCCGTCCGCGTCGGCGAGCCATGGCCCCGCCGCGAGGACGGCGTTCCACGCGCGCGCTTCACTTCCGCCGCCGTCACCGCCGCGCTCCGCCGGCGCGAAGCGCGCGCGAAGCGGCGAGAAGCGGAGCACCGGCGCCGCGAAGACGTACCCGCGCGCGCGAAGCGGCGGCACGAGCGCCTCGGCGACCGCAAGCGCATAGCTGGACCCGACGTGACCCACGCGGTCATGCAGTAGCACGATCCCGCGGCCCGCGGACTCGATCGCGGCGAGGTACCGGGCGGCCACGACCGCCGGGCGCACGCGGAGGCGGCCGTGCGGCCCCGCCGGCTCGCACTCCGTCGCCGGGCGTTCGGACACGCAGTCGAGCGACGCCTCCCAGTCCTTGGCGTCGACGTCCCACCGCACGGGCCCGACGAGGCCGGCGAGCTTCTCCTCTTCTTCGAGCGCGCCGCCGGCCGCCGCGCTCCACGCGCCGCCGGGCGCACGGAAGAGCGCGAGCTCGTTACCGAGCAGCGGGTCGAGGCGGCGCTGGCCGAAGAGCACCTGCGCGCGCACGACCGACGCAGGCGCGTCCCACAGCATCGCGTGGTTCTCGGTGTGGTTGCCGAGGCGATGGCCGAGGCGCACGACGTCGGAGAGCACGGCGATCGCGTCGGCGCCCGTCGCAAAGACGCCGTCGCCGTCTCCCGGATCGGACGACGCGCCCGGGAGCCACGCGCCGACGACGAAGAACGTCGCCGACACGCGCTCGCGCTTCAAATAGCGCGCGAGGGCGAGCGTGCCCGTGTCCGGGCCGTCGTCCCAGGTAAGCGCGAGCACGTGGTCCGGGAAGGCGCGGCCGTCGAGGGGGGTGCCGAGCGCGGGGCCGGCCGCGCCGACGTGGCGCGTGAAGGGCGCGGGCGCGTGGGCGGCCGCAGGCCTGGGCGCGTCTTGGACCGGCGCGCACGACGACGCGAGCGCGGCGAGCGCCCACCCCCGCGCCTGGCGCTTCCCTCCCGAATGGCCGACGGCTCGCATGCGATCGCGCTCGACGTGACGAACGTACGCCGTTCGGCCGCGCGCGCGGACGGAATCGTCAGCGCGCGTGCGCCGGCGCGCGCGGGGCGCGGCGCGCGAGGTGCTTCTTGGCGTGCGGCTTCCTGCCCGCGTGCCGCGACGCGACGTGGGGCGCCGACGCGCCGGCCGTCGTGCGCGAGGCTGCGGAGGGCGGCGCGGCGAGCGCCAGCGGCGCGAAGAACGCGAGGACGGCCGCCGCGCAAGCGCCCGCCACCAAGCCACGGACGCGCGCGCCCCACTGTGAACGAAACGCGACGCTTCCAGGTCTCATGCGTCGTCGAAGGAGCATGGACCGTGCCGCGTGATGGCGCGCTCGGCCGCGCGCAAGCATGCGGCGCGAAGACGAGGGCTTTGCGCGACGCGGCGCACGGCCAAGCCAGCCGCCGCACGCGGCGGCATGAGGGCACCATGCCGCAACCTCGCCCGCCGGTTGACGCCTCGCCGCCGCAGTGGCCGCGGCGGTGGCCACGCCGCAGCTACGTCAGTCCTGCTCGCGACGCGTGCGCACCGCCGCGCGCTCCAGCTCCTCGCACGCGTCGCCATGCGACAGGGCGCAGCGCGCGAGCTCGGCGACCTCGAGCCCCGCCGCCTCGTCCAGCGGCTCGTGGCCCGGCGACACCGTCGTTGGAATCGGCCCGAGGCCCCGCGCCGCGAGCGCGCCGTCGAGCGGACGGATGCCGGTCGCGACGATCGTGTCGACCTCCTTGCCGATCTCCTCGAGCTCGCGCCTTAGCACGTCGGTGCGCTCGAGCAGGTACTTCGCCGGCCGGCCCTCCCAGTTGTTGAGCGCTTCGTAGAGCTGGTCGGTGTGCTCGCGGATGCGCTCCTCGCCGGTGATGGCGCCGCCCTCCTTCGTGGCGACGATCTTCTTCTTCGCCTCCTCGAGTCGGTCGATCTGCGCTTTGATCTTCTTGCCGAGGGCGTCGTCCGCCGGGAGCGCTTTCACGCGCGCCTGCGCGCCGTCCTTCGCCGTCTGGATGCGGTCGACGACGGCGCTCATGTCGCCGAACAGCGCGTGCACGCGCATCGTCGCGTCGAACTGGGCCTTGCGGTCCTCCACCGTGTACGTCGCGCGGCGGTCGAGCCCGATCGGGAGCTTCGTCTCGAGCACCTCGGCGCCGCGCGTGAGGCGGACGGTGTACGTGCCCGGCACGACGCGCGGCCCCTGGGACCCCGCGAACGCGAGCTGGACGGCGCGCGGGACGCGCGGCGGCTTCACCTGCATCGACCACGACACGCGGTTGATGCCGCGTCGCTTCGTCGTCGGGACGGTGTCGACGACCTTGCCGGCCTCGTCGAGGATCTCGAGCTTGAGCGGCCCGAACAGGTGGCGCGTGCGCTGGTAGTAGGTGATGACGGCGCCGCCGGTGGGGTTGCGGCCGGCGAACACCGCGTCGCCCTCCGACCAACCGCCCCCCGCGCGCAGGCGTTGCTGCGTGGGCCGTCCAGGGAGGAACGCCGCCCCCGCGCTCAGCGTCTCGGTCGCGAGCGCGCGCAGCGGCGTGATGTCGTCGATGATCCAGATGCCGCGACCGTGCGTCGCGAGGACGAGGTCGTTGTCGCGCGTCTGCACCTGCACGTCGCGGACGGCGACGCTCGGGAACTCGCCGCCCTTGAACTCCGTCCAAGTCCCGCCGCCGTCGATCGAGATCCAGAGCCCGAGCTCCGTCCCGAGGAACAGCAGCTGCGCCTTCGCCGTGTCCTCGCGGATCACGTGCACGTAACCGCGTACGCCCTTGGCGGGCGACACGATGCGGTTCCACGACTTGCCGAAGTCGGTCGTCTTGTATACCGACGGCGTCATGTCTCCCATCGTGTGCCGATCGAACGCGGCGTACGCGGTCCCCGGCTCGAAGCGGCTCGCCTCGACCCAGCTCACCCAGCCGCGCGGCTGCCCGACGACGTTGCGCACGACGTTGTCCCACGTCTTGCCGCCGTCGCGCGTGATCTGCACGTTGCCGTCATCGGTGCCGACCCAGATGACCTTGCTGTCGAGCGGCGACTCGCTGATCGAGTAGATCGTCGTGTGCATCTCCGCCGACGAGTTGTCGACGGTGACGCCGCCCGACTCCTCTTGTTTCTGTTTCTCCTTGTCGTTCGTCGTGAGGTCCGGCGAAATGCGGTCCCACGAGTCGCCGCGATCGCGTGAGCGGAAGAGGAACTGCGCCCCGAGGTAGATCGTGCCCTTCTGCGACGGGCTCGCGTGGATGGGCGTGTTCCAGTTGAAGCGGAGCTTCTCGTGGAAGCCGGCCTTGGGCTGGATGTCGCGCGCGACCAGCGTCTTCCGGTCGACGCGGCCGATGTGGCCGCCTTGCGACTCGGCGTAGACCGCCTCAGGGTCCGTCGGGTCGACGATGACCCAGAAGCCGTCGCCGCCGAAAAGGTTCTCCCAGCGGTGGTTGGAAATGCCGCCCGGGTACGACGAGTCGCCGACCCACGAGCTGTTGTCCTGGAGGCCGCCGTACACCTGGTACGGGTCCTTCGCGTCGACGCTCACGTGGTAAAATTGGGAGACTGGGAGGTTGTTCGACTTCCACCACCGGCTGCCGCCGTCGTGGGAGATCCAGAGGCCGCCGTCGTCTGCGCCGATGAGGTGCTTGGGGTTGCCCGGATCGACCCAGACGTCGTGCCAGTCGCCGTGCGACCCGCCCGCCGTCTCTGCGAAGCTCTTGCCGCCGTCTTCGCTCACGATGAGGCTGTAGCCCATCTTGAAGACGCGCTCGGCGTTCGTCGGGTCGACGATGAGGCGCGCGAAGTACCACGGGCGCCACACCATGTGCTGGCTCTTGTCGCGCGCCTGCCACGTCGCGCCGCCGTCGTCGGAGCGATACAGCGCCGAGTCGGTCGACTCGATCATCGCGTAAAGGATCTTGGAGCTCGTCGGCGCGAACGTGACCTCGACGCGCCCCCACGGGGTCGCCGGGATGCCCTTGTTCGCCTTCGCGGTGAGGAGCGTCCACGTCGCGCCGCCGTCGGCGGTCTTGTAGAGGCCGCTGGCGCTCGGGACGAGCGCGCTCTCGCCGCCGGAGCGGAACGTCCAGCCCTTTCGGCGGAAGTCCCACGTGCCGGCGAAGAGGACGTTCGGATCGTTCGGATCCATCGTGAGGCCCGAGCAGCCCGTCGACGGCGTCGCGCCCTTCAGCGCGAGCGTCCAGTGTTTGCCGCCGTCCGTCGTCTTGTAGACGCCGCGCGCCGGGCTGTCGCTCCACAGCTTGCCGGGGACGCAGGCGTAGACGACGTCGCTGCTCTTGGGATGCACGAGGATCTTGGTGATGCGCTCGGAGTCGGGCAGGCCCATGTTCGTCCACGTCGCGCCGGCGTCGGTGGATTTGTAGATGCCGTCGCCGATGGACGTCGAGTTGCGCGTCCAGCCCTCCCCGGTGCCGACCCAGACCGTCTTCGGGTTCTGCGGGTCGATGGCGACGGCGCCGATCGACTGCACCGGGTTCTTGTCGAACACCGGGCGGAACGTCGTGCCGCCGTCGAGCGAGCGCCAGACGCCGCCGCTCGCGGCGCCGGCGTACACCGTGGTCTTGCCGTTCTCGACGACCGCGGCGACGGCGGCGACACGGCCGCTCATCTGCGCGGACCCGATGTTGCGCGCGCCCAGGCCCGAGAGGACACCGGCGTCGAGCGTCGGCGGCCGCAGGGGGGCCGCGTGCGGCGAGGCCGGCGCGGCGCTCGCCGGCGTCGTCGGCGCGACGAGCGCGCGGCCGACGCGGACGCCCGGCGCCGGGAACGTGAAGAGCGCGTCGTCGAGGTCGACGTTCGGCTCGGCGCGCGTGAGGGTGATTCGGCTCGTGCGCGGCCCGCCCTTGCGGCCCGACTCGATCGCCATCGGCATCCACACGCCGGCGACCTGCTCGTAGCCGCCGAGATCGGTCTCGGTCACGCGCTCGGCGCCGCGGACCTTGTGCTCCCTCGTCACGCGGATCTCGAGGAAGAAGTCCGGATCGAGGAAGACGTACTGGACGTCGCCGTCCTTCAAGAGGACGCGGAGCTTGTGGGCCATCGTGCCGTCGACGTCTTCGACGCCGAGGTAGTCGATCTTGTGGCCCTTGGTCTGCCAGTCGACGAGCGGGCCGTCGAGGTCGGCCTCCTGCGCCATCTCCTTCGCCTCGTCGGCGGAGATCTTGAACGCGTCGACGCGCCCCTGGAACGGCTCGACCTTCCAACCCTGCGCGCCGTCGAACGCGTCGACGGCCGTGAGCCCTTGTATCCCGACCTCGACCCGCAGCTTCCCTCCCCGCTTCTGCGCGGTCGCGAACGCCGCGTCGAGGCCGCCGTCGCTCCCGCCGAAGTGGGCGGTGCCCGTCATGCGCAGCGTCTTCACGGCGTGGATCTTCTCGAGGCCGCCGCGCGCCGCGACGTTCTTCGCGACGAGCTCCTCCGCGGTCGTCGCTGCGCGAAGATCGGTCGACGTGAGGGCGAGGAGGAATGCGAGGAGGCACGCAGCGGCGAATCTCATGGTGCGCCATGATACGACGAAGATCGTGAGGGACGATCTCGATCCTGAGGAGCGCGCCAAGCTGAGGCGTAAGGGGAAAATCCGGCTTGCGATCGCGCTCGGGATCGCGGGGCTCGTGACGTGCGCGTGGGTCTACGTGCGGTACCTCGTACCGAAGGCGGCGCTCGGCGGCCCGTGCAAGTACGCCATGGGCTGCAAGACCGACGCGCCGAAGTGCATGCGGCCGGACATCGAAGAGGACGGCGTGTGCAGCCGCCCGTGCGCCGTCGGCGCGGACTGCGCCCCTGGGATCCGGTGCGTCGAGATCGAGCTCGACGAGGAGCGCGACGCCCGAGGAATGCCGGCGAAGGGCGGCTACTGCTTCCCGCAGACCTTCCTCGAAGCGCAGAAGGCCAAGCGGTCCAAGAAGAAGCTTTAGCGACCGGCGGCCGCGCGCGCGCGCGGTCACGGCGGCCCTCCCGTGTCGAACGCGGCGCCCAAGCCCTCGAGGCGCGCCCACACCTCGCCCACGAGCGCCCCGGCGCCCTCGGCCGACGAGCCGGCGTAGCGCGCGAGCACGAGCTGCGTGCGCAGCGCTTCGAGCAGCTCGGCGAGCTCCTCGAGCGCGCGCGCGTCGGCGGCGCGGAGCTCGCCGAGCCGGAGCACGCTCTCGAGCTGCACGCGCGCCGTCGCCACGACGCGCTCGGGCGCGCCGCGCGACTCGAGATCGCGCAGGCGCTCGCGCGCGGCGGCGACGTCGAAGCCCCCCTTGCCCGCCAACGCGGTGAGCTCGGCTTGACGCGCCGCTACGCGCGCGACCTCACTGGTGATGCGCGCGGCGGTCTTCGGCGAGAACACGTCGGCGATCGGCGAGCCGGCGACGGCGCTGACCGCCTCGGCGAGCGCGCGCTCGATGCGCTGGACGACGGCGCTCTCCTCGGACGGCGGCGGGCGGCGCGCCGCGCCGAGCGCGAACGGCGCCCACACCGGCCAGAGCGGGATCGTCATCGCCGCCGACGCGGCCACGCTCGCGCGCGACCCGGGCGCGCGGAGCACCACGGCGATCGCGCACGCGACGCCGACGAGGCCGTAGACGAGGAGCAGATCGCGGAGGCTCACGGCGACAGCTCACGGACGCTCTTCAAGAGCTGCACCACGAGGCCGCCCTCGCGCTCGCGGGTGAAGAGCGCGATCTCGGCCTGCCCCGGCGTCCCGAGGTACGGGCGCAGGATCCACGCCGTCTGGCCGCCGACCATGAGGAAGATGCCGACCATGAGCGCGATCGTCGTCCGCTTCCCGGCGCCGTCGCCGAGGCCGCGCACGAGGAGGCCCAGCGCGGCGAGGCCCGCCAAGCCGTACGCCGCCGCCGCCGCGAGCTTGATGAGGTGGTAGGGAGCGCCGAGATCGATCGTCAGCCACAGCGCCGGCGCGGCGGCGAGCAGGACGAGCGAGAAGCGCGCGCCGGCGACGAGCGCGAGCGACGCGACGGTGCGAAAGCTCCACGCCCGCCCGAACGCGGCGGCCACGCCGTAGAAGGCCGGCGCGCAAAGCACCAGCGTGCCGAGCATGACGACGGGCATCTTGAGCGCGGCGAAGCCGATCTGGGGGCCGCCGTGCCACGCGCCGACGACGCCGCCGAAGAGCGCGCAGCCGGCGGCGATCGCGAGGAGGGCGTTCTGTGCGATCGGCGCGACGTCGCCGTCCTCGCGGCAGAGGCGGGCGACGTCGCCGGGATCGCGGAGGATGCGGCTGAGCAGGGCGAGGTCGATCATTGGGCACCGGTGAGGATGGGGAGCGCGACGAAGAAGACGCGCAGGGAGAGGACGGCGGAGAAGACGACGAAGGCGGGGACGATCGCGGCGGCGAGGCCGCGCGTGCGGGGCGGCG
>JAYVXL010000925.1:0-3018 GCA_043785185.1 Myxococcales bacterium | reverse complement strand
CGCTCGTTCGGCTGAGGGCAGCTCGCTACGACTTCGTCGTGATGGATCTGCACATGCCCGGCATCGACGGCATCTTCGTCCTCAAAGTCTTGTCGGAGAAGGACGGGCCGAACAAGGACACCCCCATCTGCGTGGCGACGGCGGACACGGCCGAGGAGACGAAGGCGCGCGCCCTCAAGCACCGCGCGCTCTACGTGGTGACGAAGCCGGTGTCGATCGTCGCCCTCCGCGCGATGGTCGCCGGCGTGCTCGGGTCGCCGAAGAAGCCCTGATCGGGGCCCCCTCAGAGCGCGGCGAGGCCGAGCCAGCGCCCCTCGGCGCTCGGCACGAACGCGCGCGCGCGTGCGCTCGTCACGGCGACTTGGTCCTCGTGCCAGAGCGGGAGCACCCACGCCATGTCGCGGACGCGAGACTCGAGCGCCGCGTAGATCGCGCGGCGCTCGGCCTGGCCGGTGACGGAATCGCCGAGGTCGAGCAGGCGGTCCACCTCCGGATCGCGCACGCGGCCGCGGTTGGCGCCGGCGGGCGGGACGCTGTCGCCGTGGAGGAAGACGCGCAGCACGTTCGGCTCGGTCATCTCCGGTAGCTGGAGCGCGGCCATCTCGAAGTCGCCGGCGCCGAGGCGCGCGAGCATCGTGCCGAGCTCGAGCGGCGTCACGTCCACCGCCACGCCCGCGTCGCCGAGCTCCTGCGCGATCGTGCGCGCGACGGCGCCGCGGAGCCGATCGGTCGACGTGACGAGCGAGAGGCGTAGGCCCTTGCCTGCGAGCACGCGTCGCGCGGCCTCGGGCTCGAACGGCATGGGCGGCATATCGGTGTGCGCCCAGTGCGTCGGCGCGACGAGCGCGGCGGCGGCCTGCGCGCGCCCGGCGAGCAGCGTCCGCGCGATCCCCTCGCGATCGATCGCGAGCGAGAGCGCACGCCGGACCGCAGGGTCGGCGAGCGGGCCGCGATCGACGCGGAAGACGAGGTACGTCAGGTTCGCGCCGGGGCGCGAGCTCACGTGGAGCTCGCCCGTCTCCATCGCGGGCAGGAGCGTCGGCGACAGCACGTTGAGCCCCACGTCCGCCTGCCCGCCGCGCAGGCGGAGGGCGCGCGCGTTCTCGTCGCGGACGGCGCGCAGGCGGAGTGCGCGCGTGGGGGTCGGCAGCGGCGAGCCGGCCCGAGGCACGAGCTCGAGATCGCCGCGCGCGAACCGCGCGACCGCGAACGGCCCGAGGCCGTCGAGATCTCCGTTCGGCCGCGGCGCGCTCATCGCCTCGTCGGCGCGGAGGATGGGGAGCTCGAGGTCGGTGAGCAGCGTCGCGTGCGGCCGCTTCAGCGTGATGACGACCGCGTCCGGACCGTCCTCGCGCGCGTCCTCGATCGCCTCGACCACGCGCCCGTGCCGCGACCCGATCTCCTTCGACGCGAACGCGCGCAGCGTCGCGACGACGTCCGCCGGCGCCAGCGCCTTGCCCGAGCGGAACGTGACGTCGCGCCGCAGCTCGACGCGCAGCGCGCGCGGGCCGAGCCAGGTCCAGCCCTTCGCGGCGTACGGGACGGGCGCGAGCGTGTCGGGATCGCAGCGCACGAGGCCCGCGTGGAGGAGGCGCGTCGCGCGCAGGGACACGGCGTCGGTCGCGTGGCGCGGGTCGAGCGTCTCGATGTCGGTCGTGACGAGCATCTCGATCGGCCGCGCCGCGGCCCCGCCGTCGCCCCTCGCGCAGCCCGGGAGCGCGAGGGCGGCGACGAGCGCGAAAAGAAGGACTTTGCGAACGGCCCCGAGCGTCCTACTAGAAGAGGCCGCATGCTCCTCCGCCGCGCGCTCCCGTTCGCCTTCGCGGCGCTCGCCGTCGCCGGCCCCGCCGCGCCCGAACCGCCGCCGGTCGTGAGCGCGCCGCCCGCCACCGCCACCGCCACCAACACCACCACCACCTCGACGCCGCCGGCCCTCGGCGGCCTCGTCACGCCTGCCGACGGCCGCGTGCCCGAGCTCGAGCAGCTCGTTCGCTCGCTCGTCGCGAACCTCAAGGACGCGACCGCCGGGGTGGCCCTGCTCGACGTCGACACCGGACGCTACCTCGCGGTCCACGACGAGCACCTTGCGTTGAATCCGGCCTCGAACGCAAAGCTTTTCACGGCCGGCGCGGCGCTCGCGCTTCTGCACGGCGATCACCGCTACGAGACGAGCCTGTCGGGCACGGTGAAGGGCGCGAGCGTCTCGTCGCTCACGCTCCGCGGCCACGGCGATCCGTCCCTCACGACCGACGACCTCTTCGCCATGGTGCAGGAGCTGCGCGCCCACGGCGTACGAAAGGTCGACGGCGACATCCTCGTCGACCAGCGCTTCCACGACGATCAAACCACGCCGCCGGCCTTCGAGCAGCAGCCGAGCGAGTGGGCGGCGTTTCGCGCGCCGGTGAGCGCCGTCGCCGTGAACGAGAACACCGTCACGCTCACCATCCGCCCGACGGCGCCGGACCAGACGGCCAGCGCCTGGTTCGAGCCGCCCGGCTTCGTCGACGTCGACGGCAGCGTGAAGACCGGCGACGACGGCGCCGACAACGTGATCCTCGCGCTTTCGCCCAGCGGCTCGCGCCTCACGGCGAAGCTCTCCGGCACCATCGGCGCCGACGCGAAGCTCGTTCGCTACACGCGCCGCGTCGAGGACCCGACGCTCCTCGCCGGCTTCGTCCTCAAGAACCTGCTCGAGAAGGCGGACGTAAAGGTGACGGGCGACGTGAAGGCCAGTCGCACGGCCAAAGGGAGCGGCGCGACGCTCGCGCGCCACGAGTCGGCGCCGCTCTCGAGCCTGCTCTACGCCGTCGGCAAGCACAGCGACAATTTCTACGCCGAGATGATCTTCAAATCGCTCGGCGCCGAGCTCAAGCAGCGCCCGGGCAAGAGCGCCGACGCGGCCGACGTCGTGGCGAAGTGGGCGCAGAAGATCGGCGCGGCCGACGCGGGGCTCGTCATCAAGAACGGCTCGGGCCTCTTCGACGCGAACCGCGTCACCGCCGCCAGCGTCGTCCAGCT
>JAYVXL010000924.1:0-9815 GCA_043785185.1 Myxococcales bacterium | reverse complement strand
ATGCCACGGATGGCCTTGTCGGCGACGTCGAACGCGCCGCGGAGTAGCCGCACCTCTCCGTCGGTGGGCGGCGCGTTCATGCCGACGGCGCGCTCGCTCGGGCGTGCCGACGGGCGGCGGATCGCCGCGAGGGCGCCGAGCGCGCGGCCGAGGACGAGCGGCGTGCCCGGGAGCGTAACCTTGCGCGTCCCGCCGCCGGCGCGGCGCTGATCGCCGCGCTCGCGCCGCGAGTCGATGAGCTCCGCGTGGCGAATGCCCGCGGCGATGAGCGCGCCGAGCGTGGCGAGCAGCTCGACGTCGTGATCGCCGAACGCGATCTCGGCGCGCTGGATGACGAGCGCGCCGAGCGGGCCGGATTTCCCGCGGATCGGCACGGCGAGGAACACCGGGTACTTCTCTTCGCCGAGCCCGTCGAAGTGCTTGTACGACCCGTGCGCCTCGGCCTGGTCGACCGACACGGGGCGCAGATACTCGACCGCCTCGCCCGTGATCCCGTGCCCGATCTGCAGGCGCACCTGGCCGATGGCCTTGTGCGGGAAGCCGACGTTGCCGCGCATGACGAGGAGGTTCCCCTCGCCCTCGAGCAAGTAGAGCGAGCAGACGTCGGCGTTGAAGATCGCGGCGATGCGACGCGGCGCCTCGTCGAGGAGCGTGACGAGCGGCATCGGTCGCGCCGCGAAGGCGACGAAATCGAGGACGCCGTCGAGGCGCTTGTTGCCGCGGCTATGGACTCTCGTCTTGGACACGTCGCCCTCGAGTTTCCGTGCTAAAGCCTCCCGACGCAAAGGAGAAATGCCGAGATGTCGTTCATCTTTCCCTCGCCGGAGTGGGCCAGCGCGTACAAAGACGCGCTGAACGCCAACCCCACCTACAAGACGGCCGGCAAGGACTGGACACACGGCGTGGTCGCCATGGTCGTCAAGGCGGACCCGGCGCTCGGCATCGCGGAGGACACGGCGCTCTGGCTCGATGTCCACGGAGGCGAGTGCCGCAGCTGCACGCTGATGCCCGCGAGCCAGGCCCAGGGCGCTGCGTTCATCATCGTCGCCGACTACGCGCGGTGGAAGCTCGTCATCAAGAAGGAGCTCGACCCCATCAAGGGGATGATGCAGGGCAAGCTCAAGCTCACCAAGGGGCACATGCCTACGATCGTGAAGTACGTCCAGTCGTCGCGTGAGCTCGTCGAGACGACGTCGCGCGTCGCGACCAAGTTCAAGGACGAACAATAGGCCCTGCCTTTGGCCGGAAACCGGGCGAAAGGGCGCCGCTCCGCCGACGATTTCCGACAAATAAGCGGTCGGGCGGGAAGCACTGCGGGCAAGAGCTCGCGGAATTCGTCAAAAACCGAGGAGAGACGCTCGGGATTCCTTTTTGCCGAGGCCCGGTTCGTCCTTGACGCTAGGAGCCCGCATCTTCAAAGATTGCGCCCATGCCGATCAGCCAAACGCCCCTCGTCCTCGTCGCCGACGACGAGCCCTCCATGCTCGAGCTCGTGGCTCGCCACCTCAAGACGATGGAGGACCCCAAACTCGAGGTCATCGAGGCCTCGGACGGGGAGGCCGCGTGGCGCATGGCGCGCGAGCACTTGCCGGATCTCGTCGTCCTCGACGTCATGATGCCCGGCATGAGCGGCTGGGAGGTCTGTCGCAAGATCCGCGAGGACATCGCCCTCGCGCACACGGGCGTCGTCATGCTCACCGGCATCGGCGAGAACCTGAACATGATGACGAGCCCGCTCTACGGCGCCGACGCGTACATCGACAAGCCGTTCGAGTTCGACGAGCTCGACGAGAAGGTCAAGACCGCCCTCGAGTCGCGCGCCTCGCAGCGCGAGGGCATCTCGCGGCCCGTCATGAACGGCGTCGGCGGGGCCGCGAAGGCCGCGAAGGGCGGCAAGGCGAAGGCCGAGAAGGCGCCCCCCGCTGGAAAGACCGGCGCGAAGGTCGCGAAGGCCGTGGCGCGCGTCGCGACGGCCGCCGCCAAGGTGGCGAAGGCGACGGCCGCGAAGGCGAAGGCCAAGCATGCGGCGAGCACCGCGAAGGCCGCGCCCAAGAAGAATGCGGCGAAGTCGGCGCCGAAGAAGGCGGCGAAGCCGGCGAAATCGGCGCCGCACAAGGCGAAGTCCAAGCCGGCGAAAGCGGCGCCCAAGAAGATCGCCAAGAAGGCGCCGAAGAAGGTCGTCAAGAAGGGGCCGAAGAAACGCTGAACGAAGGAACCGGTAGGCGCTCTCGGACGTACATAGGAGAGAGAGCCCATGGATCGCGACGACTCCGACCCGCCGAGCGATCCCGAGCCCGTCCCGCCGACGGAGCGCTGCATCTACTTGCCTGACGTGAGCGGCCTCACGTGGCGAGCGGAGCGTCTAGGCTCGCGCACCGTCGTGGTCGCGGAACCAATCGACGGCCCGCCGGAGAGTGACGTCGAGCGGGCGCGTCGGCAGGCCTAGCTCGCGCCGCGCCTTCGCGTTCGAGAAGAAGGCGCTCTTCTGCGCGTACCGCACGCTCTTGTACGTCGCGAGCGGCTCGGCGTGCGAGACGTGGTCGCTCCACCACTCCATGCCGGCGGCGAGCGTCGCGCTGACGCCGCGCGGGAGCATGCGCGTGGGCACCGGGACGCCGGCGACGCGGCCGACGGCCTCGAACAGTTGCTTCCAGGTGACGTTGTGGTTGCCGAGGATGTAGCGCTCGCCCACGCGGCCCATCTCCTCGGCGAGCAGGTGCCCGGCGGCGCAGTCGTCGACGTCGATCGCGCAGAACCCTCCGGCGCTGACGCCGGGCATCTTGCCGTCCAGGAGTGACTTGATGATGCCGCCCGTCGGGGTCGGCGCGACGTCGCGAGGGCCGAACGGGAACGCGGGGTTCACGACGACGACCGGCGCGCCGCCCGCCGCGAAGCGCATCGCGATGCGCTCGCTCTGCCACTTCGTGAGGATGTACGGCATCGCCACGTCGAAGAGGTTGAAGCGCGTCGTCTCGTCGGCCTCGGCGCCGTCTTCGCCCACGCCGATCGCCGCGATCGAGCTCGTGTAGACGATGCGCGGGATCTTGGCCTCCGTCGCCGCGAGCAGGACGCTCGCCGTCCCCTCGACGTTCACCCGGTAGATGATCTCGGGGTCGGGCAGCCACGTCTTGTAAATCGCGGCCAGGTGGTAGAGCGCCTCGCAGCCCGAGAGGGCGACCTTCAAGCGCGGCGCGTCGTTCACGTCGCACGCGATGCGCTCGACGTTCAGCCCTTCGAGGTTCGCGCCGTTCGCGCCTGGCTCGACCAGCGCGCGCACCGTCCGCCCTTGCGCGAGGAGCTGCCGCACGACCGCGCTCCCGATGAAGCCCGTCGCCCCCGTCACCGCGACCGCGCCGCCGCGCCCACCCGAAACCGTGCTCATGGTGGCCGCAGGATACGCCGGTTCGGGGTTGCGTACCGCGATGTTTCGTGTACGAATCATCTGCGCCTGGACCACCATTTCAGCGCTTCTCAGGAGACGACCCATGGCGACCCCGTTCACCGAAGAGCACCAGGCATTCCGCAAGACCGTCCGTCAGTTCTGCGAGAAGGAGCTCGCGCCGCACGCGGACGAATGGGAGAAGGACGAGCTCTTCCCGAACTGGGTCTTCAAGCGCGCCGGCGAGCTCGGCATCTTCGGCGCCCACTACCCCGAGGACGTCGGCGGCGCCGGCGGCGACTACTGGTTCTCCGTCGCCAAGAGCGAAGAGCTGCCGCGCTGCATGATGGCGGGCGTCTCGATGGGCCTGCTCGTCCAGTCGGACATGGCCACGCCGGTCATCAAGGACATCGGCACGAAGGAGCAGATCGCGGAGTTTCTGACCCCGGCGATCCGCGGCGAGAAGATCGCCGCGCTCGGCGTCAGCGAGCCCAACGCGGGCAGCGACGTCGCCGGCATCCAGACGTGGGCGAAGAAGGACGGCGACGACTACATCGTCAACGGCGCCAAGACGTACATCACCAACGGCACGCGCGCCGACTTCGTGACGCTGCTCGTGAAGACGAGCCCCGAGCACGGCGCGCACGGCTGCTCGTTCTTCCTCGTGCCGACCAAGACGAAGGGGTTCCACGTCTCGAAGAAGCTCAAGAAGATCGGCAACCACTCCAGCGACACGGCGGAGCTGCATTTCGAGGACATGCGCGTCCCCAAGCGCTACCTCCTCGGCGAGGAGAACATGGGGTTCATGTACCTCATGCAAAACTTCCAGTCGGAGCGCATCATCGCGTGCACGAGCGCGTGCGCCGGCGGGCAGTACATGATGGACGCGTCGATCGCCTACGGCCGCGAGCGCAAGGCGTTCGGCAAACCGATCATCAAGCGCGAGTACTGGCAGCACAAGTTCGTCGACTTGACGGCCAAGCTCGAGGCCGGCAAGGCGCTCGCGTACAAAGGCGCCGAGATGTACAACGAGGACAAGCACATCAAGCGCGACAACGTCTCGATGGACACCGTGAGGTACATCTCGCTGGCGAAGATCTTCGTCGGCGACGTGATGACGGAGATCGCCGACCAGTGCCTGCAGTTCCACGGCGGCGCCGGCTACATCGAGGAGATGCACATCGCGCGCGCGTGGCGCGACCAGCGCCTGTTCCGCATCGGCGGCGGCACGACGGAGACGATGCGCTACTACGTCGCGAAGCTGATGGGGCTCTGAGCGCTCACGCGCGGCGCGCGTCGTCGACCGAGGAGCTCCGCCGGCGACAAACCCGGTAGTCTCCCGCGGGCACCGTGACGTTCCCCGATCCTCAGAAGGTCGATCCGCTCGCCCTGCGCGCGCCTTCGCGCGCACGCTCGGCCGCCCAGGCGACCTTCGTGGTCTCCTTCGTCTTGGCGCACTCGCTCACGGGCAGCTTCGCGATCGCGGCGGTGCTGATCGTCGTCGGCGTGGTGCTCGTCCGGCCTTGGAACGCCGTGCATGGCTCGCGTGCGCGCCGCGGGGTGACCGCCCTCCTGCTGGTCCCCGCGCTCGTGGTCCCCATGCTCCTCGAGCGCGCCCAGGACGTCCCCGGCCGGCGTATCGGCATCCAGCTCGAACGCGCCTCGCGGCTCCCGGGCGATCCCGTGCACGAGGGCGGCGACGCGAAGATCGTCGCCGTGGTCCCCGAATCGCCGGGCGCGGGGCGGCTGTTCGTGGGCGATCGCGTCGTCGGGCTCGCGGGCCGACCGCTCTCCGCCGCCGACCCGGTGGCCGACGTGGTCGCGCGCGTGGCGACCGACGACGTGCCCGTCGACACCTCGGTCGACGTGCTTCGCGACGGCGCGCTCGTGCGCGTTCCGCTGCGCGTTCCTTGGCCGAAATCGCGCGCGTTCGCGCCCGGAGCGAAGACGCTCCAAGCGTTCGTGGGCGCCCACCTCTTCGCGTCGCTCGCGATTCGCGGCATCTCTGTCATCGCGCTCGTGATCCTGCTGGCGCGCGCCGATGGACAACGGGTTCGGCAGCTGGGCCTCGTCCGCGCGGGCGCGCTGCGCGAATTCGCGCTGGGCGTCCCCGCGATGCTCGGCGCGTTCGGCGCGAACCTCCTCGCCGCGATCCCGATCGTCCTCGTCAGCCTCGTGGCCGGCGACGCGCTGCAGCGCGACATGCGCAGCCGCGCCGAAGGTCTCGGTGTCCTCACCGCGCAGGGCACGGGCCTCCGCGCCGTCGCCTTTTTCGCGATCACCGCGGTCTTCGCGGCGGCGTTCGAGGAGCTGGTCTTTCGCGGTTTCCTCGTCCCGAGGTTGCGCGCCGTGACCGGCTCCTGGATCGCCGCCGTCGTCCTCTCCGCCGCGGCCTTTGCGGCCGGGCACCTCTACGAGGGCGTGGCGGCGCTCTTCCAGACGTTCGCCCTCGGCGTGTACTTCTCGCTCCTCTTCTTGTGGAGAGGGCGCCTCGAGTCCGCCATCTCCGGGCACGCCGCGTTCAACGTCGCGATGTTCTCCGTCATGACGGCGCTCGAACGATCGGGGGCGCTCGAGGCCCTCCGGCACGTCAAGCCCTGACGCGCCGCGCGTCGCCGCCGGCTCTGCGTCGGGCGGCGGCGCCACGCGAAGATGCGCGATCGACCGCGCGTCGGCGGGAAACTGTGCAAGCCGGTCCTCGAACGCCCTCTTAGAGCTAGGCACTCCGCGACGATGGCGCGCGGCAGGACCACCTGAGGGAGGCTTGAGAACGATGCTGAAAACCGTGTCCTTTGCGGCGATCGTGCTGATGGGTTTCATGATGTTCCCGCCCAAAGCGGAGGGAGAGACGAACGCGACCTCGGGCGGCGAAGCCGCGTCGCAGCACCCCGCGCTGGAGAAGGGTTCGGCCTGCAAGGACCGATGCTTTCACGCCGAGGCGACGTGCCGTGGCAAGCGCGGCGCCTGCATGGCGGCCCGGCAGAGTTGCCTGAGGGGATGCCGATGAGGACGGGCATGAAGCACTCCGGCGTCGCGCGCTCCGTCTCCGGGCTGATTTTCGTCGGCGCGAGCCTCCTCGCCTGCACCAAACCGGACAATGGGCCCAGACCGGCGCCAAGCGCCACCGTTGCGCCGGTCACGGCGACGGCGAGCGCGCCGAACCCGTCGGGCGACGGCATGCTCGAGAAGCAAACGCAGTGGCTCCGCGCCTTCGCGGAGGCGTTCAACAAGCACGACGCCGCCGCGCTCTCGGGCCTCTATTCGCCGGACGCGGTCTTCGTCGAGCTCGGAACCGAGGGCGGCGAGGCCAAGGGTACGGCCGCCATCACGAGCGACTACCGCACGCTCTTCGACGGCTTCGCCGACGTGAAATGGACGGTCACGCGCTCGTGGCACATGGGGAACGTCGTCGCGCTCGAGTTCGTCGAAGGGGGCACCGGCACGGGCGAAGACGACAAACCGCGGCCTTTCGGGTACGTCGGCGCGAGCCTCATCTGGTTCGACGCGAACGGACAGGTCACGCGCGATCAGTCCTACTACGACGACCTCACCATGGAGGTTCAGCTGGGATGGGTGAAGCCCCCCATCTCCAAGATCCCCGTGCGGCCCGTGCGCGAGGTGCCCCCCTTCACGGGGACGTGGGAGCAGCACGTCGCCACCGGCACGCCGGACGAGGCGAAGATCCTGGGCGTGCGCGAGAAGCTCTATTCGAAGCTCCTCACGCCGGGCGCCGAGAAAGAGTTCCTCGAGATCGTCACCGACGACATCGTCGTTGCCGAGTACGACGACCCCTTCGACGCCGTCGGCAAGAAGGGCGTGGCCGAAAATTTCAAGGATTGGCACAAGACGTTTTCGAACATGAAGATCGAAGCGACGCACGCGTGGCCTTGCGGCGAGTTCGTCATCTTCGAGGGAACGTTCGCCGGAAAGCTGACCGGGACCTGGGGTCCGCTGCCGCCGTCGAACAAGGAGTTTGGCAGCCACTTTCTCGACGTGACCCACATCGCCAAGGACGGCCGCGTCGACCGTCTGTGGACGTATGCGAGCAGCAGCGAGATCCTCGGGCTCCGCAGAGGCACGACGAAGTAGGCCCAGGGACGCCGCGCTCTTCCCTTGGCGGCCGCGCCCGGATTGAGCCACACTCCGACCTCGGGATGCTCTTCGGAACGCCGCGCGCTCGCATCATCGCCGTCGCCGTCGTCGCCGCGACGCTCGGGGGCGCCGCGCACGCCGCCAAGCCCGAGGACGCGCCCGAAGAGTCACGCGCGCAAGTCGAAGCCGCGCTGCGCGCGCTCCAGCCGGCGCTGAAGAAGCCGGGCCGCGCGTTCGGCCGCCCCGGCTCGATCGAGAGCGTCATCTCCGCCTACGCCCCGCTCAAGTTCCACCCGGTCGTCGAGGGCGCCCTCCCGCCGCGGGCCGAAGGCGCCCGCTGCCCCGAAGACATGGCCCTCGCGTTCGGCCGCTTTTGCGTCGACAAGTTCGAGGGCTCGCTCGTCACGCGTGACGAGAGCGGCAAGGAGACGCCGTACCCGCACTTCATGCCGCCCTCCGACGGTCAGGTGTACTATGCACGCAGTGCGCGCGGCGTGATGCCGCAGGCGTACATCAGCGCGGCGCAGGCGCAGGCCGCGTGCGCGGCGTCCGGCAAGCGCTTGTGCCAGGCTGTCGAGTGGCGCGCGGCGTGCGGCGGCAGCCAGGGGCACGCGTACCCGTACGGCCCCACGCGCGTCGCCGGCAAATGCCACGACGCGGGCACCGCGCCGATGGTCGTCCTGTTCTCGTCGACCATGAAGAAGGGTTGGGGGCGCGAGGAGATGAACGATCCGCGCCTGAACCAGCTCGCCGGCACCGTCGCCAAGACGGGCGAGTACGACGGCTGCGTGAGCGACCTCGGCGTCTACGACATGGTCGGCAATCTCCACGAGTGGACGGCCGATCCAAACGGCACGTTCCAGGGCGGCTACTGGCTCGACACCTCGCAGCACGGCGACGGCTGCGCCTACCGCACGATCGCGCACGAGTACGCCTACCACGACTACTCGACGGGCTTCCGCTGTTGCGCCGCCGCGACCGCGCCGCCGCCGGCGAGCCCGTAGCTCAGCCTCGGCTCAGGCCGCGCGACCGAGCCGCATCTTCTCCGCCTGCCCCTCGCGGTAGAAGCGTCGCAGCTCCGCCCGCATCGCCGGCCAGTTTCGGGTCGGCACGAACCGGCCCTCGAGGCGACGCACGAAGCCGTGGGCGACGTCGTTCGCCACGCGGTAGCGCTCGCCGAGCTCGCTGCCGGCGTCGTGTGCATAGCGCACGCGCTCGTAGAGCTCGGTCCGCAGGCGCGCGCTCGCCTCGACGGTCGCCGCGCGCAGCGACGACGCGAGGACGACGTACTTGTCGACCTCCGCCTGCACTTCGAGCTCGAGCTGCGTGGCCACGCGCCCCTCGCCGGCGCGGTTGGCGAGGTAGACGAAGTGGCTCACGCCCTCGATGATCTGGCAGAGCGCGTCGAGCCGCACGTCCTTCGCGTCGCCGAGCTGCGGGAGGTGCAGGCGCATCTCGAGCGCGCCGTCGTCCCCCTCGCGCACGAGGAGCGCCTCGCGCGTGCCCTCCTCGGCCGGCGCGACGAAGTCGTGCACCTCGGCGACGCGCTCGAGCTGGTAAAGCCGCTCGAGCCCGCCCTGCACGCGCGCCGCGAGCGCGCGCTCGCGCACGAGCATCACACCGTTTCCAGCGAGGAGGTCGGTGCTGCCGCGCGCGCCGCCGGCAGCCACGCTCACGACGCGGCGCCCTTGGTCCCGTTCAGCGGGACGAGGCCGTGCGACGTCAGCGCCTGCGCCAGCGTGCCGCTCTTCGTCTTCTGCCAGCGCTCGTACACCCGGAGGAGGCCCTTGGAGCTGGCGACGCTCTTGGCGACGGTCGTGTCGGCGACCTCGGTGATCACCTCGACGAACGCCGCGAACTTCGCCGCGAGCTCGCCGAACACGTCGATGCCGCGCGCCGCGGTCTCGCTCGAGCGCGCGCCGCCGAGGAGCATCGCGCTCGCGGTGCCGTAGGCCGTCGTCCCGATGCCCACGAGGTACTTCTGGTCCACGCCGCGCGCCTCGAAGTGGTCGCCGAAGAAGCCGCAGGTGTAGAGGACGCCGTCGCCGAGCACCCTTAGTCGATCGAACCGCTCGGCCGGGGCCACCGTGTGCAGCGCCTCGTCGAGGAGGAACGCGAGCGGCCGCTCGAGCGCCTCCTCCGCCCGCGCGTCGGGCCGCGCGTAGTCCGAGAGCAGGGAGACCAGGTAGGTCGTGGCCCCATCCGTCGCCTCCACACGCCGCGCCTTGATCGCGTCCTCGACCACCTCGTGGAAGAAGTCGGTGACGGTCCCATTGGTCAGAATCGACATGAACTCGCCTCCTTGTGCGGCCTCCCTGTCAGCACTCAACCTGCGGAAAGAGGA
>JAYVXL010000923.1:0-3023 GCA_043785185.1 Myxococcales bacterium | reverse complement strand
CGAGCCAGGAGAAGCGCACGTACGGTGAGTCTAGCGCTTCGGGGGGGACGCGCCCACCGCCCTTTCGAGCTCGCTCAGGCGGCCGAGGATCTCGGCGTTCATGTGGTCGAGCGTCTCGTGCAGGTGCGCGACCTCGAGCTCGGCCCGGAGGTTCACGTGGTACTCGATGTCGTTGCGCACGCGCTCGCGCGCGACCTGACGGTTCTGGCTGAGCAAGACGAACACGCTGAGGATGATCGCCTCGAGCGACACCACCATCGTCAGGAGGCCGTAGGGGAACGGGTCGAAGCCGCCCAGGGCCGTGCGCGAGAGCGGCCCCGAGTTGAGGATGATCCACGCGAAGAAGATCACGCAGTGGATGAAGAGGAACGGCAAGCTGCCGGAGAACTCGCTGATCCAGTCGGCGATCTTCATCACCGGGGTGCGCCGGTCCTCGTCCTCCTCGTTCACGTTGCGCGACGCGGTGCCGCGGAGCAGGCGCGCCGTCTCGCGCAGGCGCTTGCCCATGGCCGTGAGGAACATGTACGCGGCGTCGGGACGCGCCTCGATCAAGGCTTCGAGGTCACCGCGATCGACGACGGCGGCCTCGAGGTCCTTGATGACGAGCGCCGTGGCCGTGCGCGGTCCGCGGTCGAGGAGCGAGATCTCCCCGAAGAAATCCCCCGCCTGCGCGCGCTCGACCACGATGGTCTCGCCAGTGTCGTTCTTGACGGAGATCTGAACTTCGCCCGTGAGCACGACGTACATCGACTCGCCCGGGTCACCGCGGCTGAAGACGACCTTCCCGGCGGGGTACCTCTCGACATCGACGCGCGCCGCGAGCGCGCTACGCGTCGGCGGGTCCAGCGGCTCGAACAGCGGGACACCGGCGAGCATCTCTTCGATCGTGGGCACGACGCCCTTCTATCATTTTCTCACCGCTCCACGCGCGTCGCGGCGGGCGCTCCATGGGCCGGGGTAGGCGCGCTCGGCGCGCGCGCGCCGCCGCCCCAGCTTTGCGGCGTGACGGGCATCTCGAGCGGCTCCTGCGGCACGTGCTCCTTCACGTCGCGCGGCGCGCGCAGCTCCTCGAGCTTGCGCTCGCCCGCGACCTTCTGCTCCGCCGCGCGCATCTGGTGGACGAGCCCGCGCGCGCGCGAGAAATCGACCGGAGGCGTCCACGGCTGCCCGCTGAAGATCACCGCGTGGTCGATCATCTCCTGCCGCTCGTTCATCTTCTCCTGGAAGATGCGCCGCTTGTCGGCGTCGTCGCGCATGATGTGCGGCGTCAGCACCAGCACGAGGTTGCTCTTCTCGTTCTGGTTCGAGCTGCTGCGAAAGAGCGCGCCGAGCAGCGGGAGGTCGCCGAGGATCGGCACCTTCGTCTCGGTGCGCGAGAGGCGGTTGCGCACGAGGCCGGCGATCACCATCGTCTCGCCGTCCTTCACGGTGAGCGTCGTCGTCGCGCTCCTTTCGATCCACGTGACCGATCCGTACGTGTCGGACGCCTCGGGGACGGTCTGGACGTCGCTGATCGTCTCCTCGACGTCGATGCGGACCTCGCTCGAGTCGTTCATGTGCGGCGTCACCTTGATGCGCGGGCCGATCGCCTGGAGGTTGCTCTGCGACGCGCCTCCTCCGGGGACCGCCACGCCGCCGGCGAAGATCGGCGCCGCCGGAGCGTGCGGGTTGAGCGGGATGCGCAGCTGCACCTTGAGCTCGGCGGGCGTGTTGTCGCTCGCGACGATCTGCGGCGTCGAGAGGATGTCGGCGCCGCGCGTCTTGGCCATCGCGCTCAGGAACGCGCCGATGCCGGGGATGTTCGTCGTCGACGTGCCGGTGCCGGGCAGGCCGAACGGCAGCGTGATCTCCGGGCCGCGGATGCCGAGCGCGAAGGCTTGCAGATCCGTCGCCGTCGGGCTCAGCGCCGAGGTGCCCGGCCTAAAGCCGCCGTAGACCGCGCCTCCCTGGCCGGAGCCGGTCGTCGTGCCGCCGTGCCACGCGACGCCGAGGTCGAGATCGTGCTCGGCGGAGACCTCCATCACGACGGCCTCGATGTAGACCTGGCGCTTGGGCAAATCGAGGCGATCGATCACCGCCTTCACCGCGGCGAAATCGCGCGGCGACGACGTGACGAGCAGCGAGTTGGTCGTCTCGTCCGCGCTCACCTTGACGGCCGACTCGAGGATGGCGAGCTGCGCCGGACGCGGCCCGCCCGCCGGCGCCTGCGCCATCGCGTTGCCGCCGCCGCCCGCCGCGCCGAGCGCGTCGTTCAATGGCCCGACGATCTTCTTCGCGTCGGCGTGCTGCAGGCTCACGACGTGCACCTGCCCGTCGCTCGTGACCGGCACGTCGAGGCGCCGCAGCACGTCGACGACGCGCCGGTACGAGGCGTCGCTCGCGACGATCGCGAGCGCGTTCGGCCGCTCGAACGCGACGATACGTGACACGCGCAGGTCCCCCGCGCCGCCGCCGTCGAGCTTCTTTTTCAGGTCGAACAGCTCGCCGAGCTTCTTCTCGATGTCGGTCGACGCCGCGTAATAGATGGGCTCGATGTACAGGTGCTCCTGCGCGCCGCCGAGGTCGACCTGCTCGACGATCTGAAGGAGGCGCCGCACGTTGGTCCCCGTGTCGGTCATGATGAGGAGGTTGCCCGGCGCGTAGGTGACGATGCTGCCGTCGCGGGTCTGCAGCTTGCCGAGCAGCGTGGCGACCTCGTCGGCGCTGGCGTGCGCGAGCCGGTGCAGGCGCGTGACGTAGCGCTCTTCGGCCGGCGCGTCGGTCACGATCGGCGTCGTCTGGCGCGCGGCGTCTTGCGACTCGACAATCTTGTAGAGCCCGCCGTCGGGGATCACGGTGAGGCCGTTGCCTTGCAGCATCGAGAGGAATGCGCGGTACGCCTCCTCGACCGTCACCTTCTGCGTGGCGTAGACGGTCGCTTTGAGCGACTTCGGCTTCGCCGTGGCGACGACGAAGCGCTTGCCGGTCAGCTCGCCGATCGTCTTCACGAGGTCGGGCAGCTCGGCGTCCTCGACCTGGAACGA
>JAYVXL010000922.1:0-3024 GCA_043785185.1 Myxococcales bacterium | reverse complement strand
ATGGCCATGATGCCGGTGACCGCCCCGATGGCCACGCCGAGGACGCCGACGCCGCCGATGGCGAAGCCGGCGATGCGCTGCGCGCTTCCGTCGCTGCGCCGCGCGCCTCCGTCGCTGGGCGGCGCGCCTTCGTCGCTGCGCGGCGTGGCGTCGTCGGCGAGCGCGGGCACCGTCACGACCTCGGTCGCGGCGGCCGGCCCGACCGTCACGTTCTGGGACCACGCGGTCTTGCCGGGCGCCGTGACCTCGACGAGGTAGATCTTGGGATCGAGCGGCAACGGCGTGCCCCACGCGCCGGCGGCGACGACGACGCCGTCGCGCTTCACGACGAGCCCGGGCGCCGCGACCGCCGCGGGCACGACGATGACGAGCTTCGAGAGCTTCGGCTCGAGCGCCGCGGCGCGCGTGCGCGCCAGCGTCTCCCAGTCGGCGCGCCCCTGCTGCTTCGCCATCGACGCCGCTTCCTTGAACGTCGCCCACGCGCTCGCGGGCTGGTGGTTCTGCTCGTAGCAGTTGCCGAGGTTCAGCAGCGTGCCGGCGCCGGGGTCCGCCTCTTGGCTCGCGGCAAGCTTGGGGCACGCCTCCGCCCAGCGCCCCTCGGACGCGAGCTTGCGTCCTTGCTCGAACAGCGCCTCGGCCGACGACGCGCGCGATGCGTCTTCGGCGCGCGCGACCGCCGGCGCGGCGAGCGCGACGAGCCCGACGAGCCCGACGAGCGCGACGAGCCCGACGTGCGAGGTGCCGCCGACGGAGCGCATCGGTTATTTGCGCTCCGCCGGCATGTCCGTCGACGCGGGCGGAGCGCTCGTCTTCGCCGCTGCCGGCTCTTGCGCGGCGACGGTTCCGGTGACCGCCGCGGACACGGGCGTCGGCGTCGGCCGCGGATACAGCTTGCGCGCCGTCGGCGTCACGGTCGGCGGTTCGCTCGTGGCCGCCATCGCGCCCGCTTCCGGCGCGTCGGTCTTCCGTACCGCCGGCATCTCCGTCACGGCCGTCACGGCCGCCGCGCTCGACGCCGTCGCCGGAGCCGGCGCGACGTGATGGAGGAGCCGCCACCCGATGGCCCCGCCCGTCGCGAGGGCCGCGAGGGTGCCCAACGTCAGGGCCGCTTGCAGCTTCCATCGCGAGGACGCGGGCGGCAGCGACGCCTGCGTCGGTCCGAGCTCGGTCTCTCCCCAAGAGACGCTCGTGCCGCCGGACACCGCGACGCGCGCCGACGAGCGAGCGACGGGGGAGGAGGAGCGGCGCACGGTCGTCCGAACTTTGGCGATGCGCTCGGCGACGCCTGTTGGCTGCGGCGCGGCGAACCTCTCGATGGCGTGCGCGAGCTCGCTCACGCTCTGAAAGCGCTTCGCGAGATCCTTCTCGAGGCAGCGCGTGACGGCGGCCTCGAGCTCTTGGGGCACGTCGGCGCGCAACGCGGAGATCGGGGGCGGCGGATCCTGCGCGATCGCGAGCACGACCGACATGACGCTCTCTCCGCAGAAAGGCAGCTTGCCCGTCAAGAGCTCGTAGAGGACGACGCCGAGCGACCAAATGTCGGTCCGCTCGTCGACCGAGCGCGCGCTCCGCAGCTGCTCCGGCGACATGTAGCTCGGCGACCCAACTACGTCCGTCGTGCTCGTGAGCGTGAAGACTCGCGCGTCCCCAGCGCCCTCGAGCACCTTCGAGATCCCGAAATCCAGGACCTTCACCAGCGGCCGCCCGTCGACGCGGCTCGTCAAGAAGAGGTTCCGCGGCTTCAGATCGCGATGGACGATGCCGAGCGAGTGCGCCTCCGCGACCGCCTCGCACGACTGGAGGACGTAGTCGACCGCGTCGCCCACCGCGATGCGCTCGCCGGCTTCGATCAACGTCCCAAGGTCCAGCCCGTCGAGGAGCTCCATCACGATGAACGGCGAGCTCGACTCGAGCGTCCCGACGTCGAGCACGCGGGCGACGTGCTCGCTCTTCAGCTTGACCGCCGAGCGCGCCTCGCGCTGGAAGCGGGCGACGGCCTCCCCGTCCTGGAGTGCCTCGCCGCGCAGGAACTTGATCGCGACCTCGAGATCCAGCTGGAGGTGGTGTGCGGCGACGACCACGCCCATTCCGCCGGCCCCAAGGACGCGCTCGACGCGGTATTTCCCGGCGAGCACTTGGCCGACCTGAACGGGCGCGACGAACGACGCGCCGGTGACTGGAGGTGTGGTGCGAGCCGTCGTCACCTTGGCAACTGTACCCCGCGCCCGAGGCGCCTGCGAGCGGGCATTCTCGACCAGGGTTCCCTCGGCGGCGCGGGTGTGAGAAAAAAGAGCATGGTCTTCCGTGCGCGCGCCCGCGCGAGGTCGCGGCCGCTCGCGGCGACGCTCGCAATGCTCGGATGGACCGCGTGCGCGACGTCGTCGAACGAGCCCTCGGCGCCGCCGCCGGCCTTCGCCGCCGCCGACGCGAGCGCCGACGCGCCGTTCAAGGGCTGCGGCACCGTGAGCTACAAGGGCCAGCAATCGCCGGCGGCGATGCTCGTCGTGCTCGACGCGAGCGGGACGATGGCGGCAAAGAACAAGTACGCGTTCGCCGAGCAAGCGCTCGTCTCCGCGATCGACCAAGACGCGTTCGACGCCGTCGCGCTCGGGCTCCTCCTCTATCCGACGGGCACGGTCCCAGGGCCGGACTGCACCCTCGGCCTACCGGTCACCTGCAAGGTCTCGGGCCTCGCGCAGGTCCCCCTCGTCGCGGCGGGCGCGCAAAAATCGAATGCCAGCAGCGGGGTGCGCCACGACATCTACGCCGAGCTTGCGCGCAGCGAGCCGAACAAGACCGGTGTGGGCGACGGCAACCCCTCCTACGACGCGCTCACGTTGGGGATCAGCGCGCTGAAATCCTACCCGCTGAACGGCAAGCGAATCCTCCTCTACATCACCGACGGCGGCGCGTCGTGCACGTCGCTGTCCACCCGCACCGGCTACACCGACGCGAACGGCTGCAACGACTGGGAGCAGCCCGACGCGCTCGTCACGCTCCTCAAGAAGGCGCACGACGACGCGA
>JAYVXL010000921.1:0-3024 GCA_043785185.1 Myxococcales bacterium | reverse complement strand
GGCGCCGGCCTCCGCCGGGGGCGCGAGGCGCGACAGCTTGGTGAGGAGGGACGACATGACCGGGCTCTACGGTACATCCGTCCAGTGCGCTTGCCCAGCGCGCTCCGCGTCAGAACGCCAAATCGCTCGCGTTCTGCTGGTTGTCCTTCCGCGCGGCCTTGCCCTCGCGCGAGACGGGGGACGGTGCCGCAGCGGTCGCCGGCGGCGGGCCGGCGAACGGAGACGGCGCGCCGGCGAAGCCTCCGCCGGCGGTCGCGGTCGCGCGCGGCGGCGGCACGGCGAAGCTCGCCTCGGCCTGGGCGACGGCGCGCTGCTGCGAGCCGATGTCGTCATCGAGCGTGCGACCGAGCAGCGGCTTGGGCGACGGACGCGCCGCGACGCTCGCGTGGGCCACCGCCTTGGTCTTGTCGAGCTCCTCGCGCTGAGAGCGCAGGCGGGCGCGTGCCTCGGTGATGTGGCCCTGCTCGAACAGGAGGTTCGCGTCGGTGAGCGTCTGCGCGGTGCGGCTGCGCTCGAGGCGCGCGGCGACGAACGGGTCCAGGTCCTTCGGCGCCGCCGCGTCGTCGGTGACGGCGAGGGCGAGCGAGCCGGAGCACGCGCCGTCGGTCTTCTGCAGGAGATCGCGGTACGCGAGCTTGACGTCCACGACGGGCTGCATCCCCTCACGATCGGCGGGGACGCGAAGCTTCATCAGCACGGTCTTCTCCTGCTTCGCGCTGAACGTCCCGAACGGGACGATGACGCGCGAGCCCTCGCGGCGGAACGTGCGGTCGAACACCTGCTCGACCTCGACGCCCGGCGGGAGCTCCACCGACAGCTCGGCGTCGCTCGCGACCGAGGCGAGGAGCGAGTCGAACTCCTGCGAGAAGATCGCGGGCAGCCCCGAGGGGTCGGCGACGAAGTAGTGCCGCCCGTTCGACTCCTGCGCGAGCGCCGCCATCACCTTCTCGTCGAAGTCGACGTCCACCCCGATCGTCGAGATCGACAGGCCCCGGTCGCGCATGTGCCCGGCCATCCCGCGCAGGCCGCCGAGGTCCCGGATGCCGTGGTTGGTCGCGCCGTCGGAGAGGAGGATCATGCGGCTTACGCGATCGCCGCCGAGCGCGGTGCGATCGAGCTGGCGCATGCCTTCGTCGAGGCCGCACGAGATGCACGTGTCACCGCCGAGGCGAATCGAGCGGATGGCCGCGGCGATCGACGGGCGGCTCGACGCGGTGGTGAGCGTCGGCGGGACGACGACCGTGGCCTCGGTGTCGAAGCTCACGACCGAGACGCTGTCGCCGTCGCGCATGCGCTCGACCATGCCGACGGCGGCGGTCATCGCGTTGGCGATGCGCGCGCCCTTCATCGAGCCCGAGCGGTCGATGACGATCGCGAGGTTCATCGCCGCGGCGCTCCCTGCGCCCGCGGCGTCGGAGCCGGAGACCTGCGCGAAGAAGAACGTCTCCCCGCGCCCCGTCCTCGCGATCGCGGCGTGTCCGAGGCGGCCGTCGACCATGAGCGTCTGACCTGCCGTGAAGTGCGAGGGATCCCTCGTCGTCACGCCGGGCTCGGGCAAGACGGTGGGCGCTGCCCGCGCGGTCACCGGCGGGACGGGGATAGCCATGGCCCCCGCGGTGGAGGCGACGACACCCAGGGCGGCCCAGACGAGGACGGAGCGGAGCTTCATCGTGCAGGGAAATACGTGGCGAAACGCGAAACGATCTGCGGGCGCGTCAATTCTTCTCGGGCGCTTCGCTGCCGGAATCGGAGGCAGTCTCGGTGACTTCGGCGGCGATGCCCACGCCAGCCTGGACGAGCAGGTCCCACGAGGGGGTGCCGCCGACGAGGACGAGGACGGCGTCGAACGCGAGCTCCTCGCGGCCGCGGGGGGTCGTGAGCTCGGCGGCGTCGGCGAAGATGCGCGTGACGTGGCTCTCCCAGACGACGCGCACGTCGCCGCGCGCGATGAGGCGGCGCAGCTCCGCGATGTTGCGCGCCTTGCCGCGGCGGAAGTCGGCGCCGCGGTACGAGACGGTGACGCGCGTGCCCGGTTGGCGCGCGAGCGCGATGGCCGCCTCCATCGCCGCGTCGCCGAGGCCGACGACGAGCACGCGCTGGCCGCCGAAGCTCCGCGCGTCGGCCAGCGAGTAGGCGACCTTGCTCTCGGCGGCGGGCGCGATGGGGCAGCCGAGCGTGTTCGGTGTGCCGCGCCGACCGATCGCGAGGACGAGGCGCGACGCGCGGACCGACTCCTGCGCGCCCGCGGCGTCCTGGCTCGTGACGACGAAGCGGCCTCCCCCGGGCTCGCGCGCGACAGAGACGACGCGCCGCCCTTCCCGGATGGCGAGCTTGCGCGCGCGGACGATACGCGTCCACTCTGCGAGCAGCTCCTCCTTCGTCGACTCTTTGAGCCACAGCTCGCCCTCGACCGGTAGATCGAGCGGCTGATCGAAGACGAGCTTCGCGCGCGGGAAGCTCTTCACGCTCGACGCGACGGTGCCCTGCTCGAGCGTGACGTACGACAGGCCGAGCTCGCGCGCGCGCAGCGACGCGCTGAGCCCGGCGGGGCCGGCGCCGACGATGACGAGGTCGACGTCCGTGGGGGTGGCCGACGTGACGCGCGCCTTGCCGGGCAGCGCCGCGGCGACGCGATCGACGACGCGCCGGCCCTGGACGATCGCGTTCTTGATGAGCGGCACGCCGGAGAGGTCGCCGGCCACGTAGACGCCAGGCGCGTCGATGGCTTCGAGATCCTCGCGGAGGCGCGGCCGGGTCGCGATGGGCTGCCCTTCGGCGATGCGGAGCGAGCCGTTCGGGCAGACCTGCTCGCACAGGACGACGCCGCAGCACTCGGCGGGGCGCACGACCTTGGCGACGTAGCGCTCGATCTCGATGACGTCGAACGGGCACGCGTCGACGCACGCGTAGCAGCCGATGCACGTGGACGCGTCGATCTGCGGGAGGCGCGCGCGCGCGGCGGCGGCGTGCGGCGGCGCCACGAGCTCGCGCGCGGCGCCGGACGCGCGGCGGCGACGGCGACGG
>JAYVXL010000920.1:0-9836 GCA_043785185.1 Myxococcales bacterium | reverse complement strand
TGCACGGCGAGGCGCTGCAGCGGTTCGAGCGCGAGGCCGACACGCTCCGCATGCTCTCGCAGCAAGCACGACCCAATCCGCATATCGTCCGCTTCTTCGATCACGCGGTGGTCGAGATGCCGATCACGGTCGGCGGCGAGCGTCTCAGCCTGCCGTACACGGTGCTCGAGTACGTGAACGGCCCCACGCTCGAGCAGGTGCTCGCGGGGCTGCCGGGGCGCGGCCTCGCGGTCGAGCGCGTGCGGCGCCTCACGCGACAGGTGGCCCTGGCGCTCGAGGCCGTCCATCAGCAGAAGGTCGTCCACCGCGACCTGAAGCCGTCGAACATCCTCCTCGCGAACGACGGCGGCACCGAGGTCGCAAAGGTCACCGACTTCGGCCTCGTGAAGCTCGCGGACATCAACCTGCACCGCACCGCCGCGCTCGCCGGCGCGTCGCTCGGCTACGCGCCGCCGGAGCAGTACGAGAAGGGCAACAAGCGCGTCTCGCCGCGCACGGACGTGTTCTCGCTCGCCGCGATCGTCTTCGAGATGCTGACGGGCAAGCCTGCGTTTCCGTACCGCGAGGGGGAAAATCCGCTGCTCATCGTGCGCCGCATCCTCGTCGATCCGCGGCCGTCGATCACCAAGCACCGCGCGTCGATGCCGGCCGAGCTCGCGAGCCAACCCGACGCGATAAGCCAGATCGATCGGTGCCTGGGCCGCGCGATGGATCCGGATCCGGACGCGCGGTACGAGAACGCAAAGGTGTTCTTCGCCGCGCTCGAGCCGCTCCTCCGGCTCGCGAGCGACGACGCGCGCCGCAGCGCGCCGGGGGGCACGCCGGATTCGTTCGTCTCGCCTTTCCTGGCGACGGAGCCGGCGCTCCGCAACTCGTCGCGCAACCCGCAGCCGTCCTCGGGTGCGGGCGTCGTGCAGAAGCTCGCGCCCGTCGCCGCGACCGTGCCGGCGCCGGAAGGGTTCATTCCACGAACCGCGCCGATGGCCGCGATCTCCGGCGCCAGCCGCTCGACACCCACACCTTCACCGGGGCCGGGGATGACACCGCAGCCTGCGAACATGCGCCCCAGCGAGCGCATGCGCGCGCAAGAAGGGCCGGCGTCCAACCCGACGGCGTGGCAATGGACGGTGGTGACGCGGCCGATGGCGAGCGGGACGGTGCGCGCCGCCGCCTTCTCGCCGAACGGCGCGAGCGTGCTCAGCGCAGGCCCGAGCGGCGTCGCGCGGTGGGAGCGCGGCGGGTGGTCTGGCGTCGCGCTGCCGGGCGCCGTCGACGTGCGCGCGCTCCGCGCCGTCGCGTGGGCGCGGGACGGCGCGGTCATGGCGGGCGACGGCGGCCTCGCGCTCACCGTGGCGCTCGCCGGCCCCGTCGAGGTGATCTCGATCCCCGACCGCGAGCTCACGTTCCTCGGCGCGCACGTGGACGAGTCCGGCCTCGTCACGCTCGTCGGTGAGCGCCCCGCTCGGGCGAACCAGCCGCGCACCGCGCACGGCAACACCATCGGCGCGCTCGCGCAGATCGCTCACAACCGGCTCACGCTCGTCGCCGACGCGCCGACGGTGACGCGCCTGCGCGCCTCGACGCGGACGCTCGGCGGCCTCACCGTCGCCTGCGGCGACCTCGGGGCCGTCGTTCGCCTCGAAATGGGGGTGCTCGCGCACGCCGGCACGATCTGCGGCGGCAACCTGTACGCCATCGCAGCGCTCACGGACGGCGGGGCGGTGACGATCGGCGTCGGCGGTCACGCGCTCTACTTGACCGCGCGCCTCGAGGCGAGGCTCGAGGCCGTGCAGACGACGCGCGATCTCGTCGCGCTCACCGTCGGCGACGACGGCGCGGCGTGGGCCGGCGGCGGCCAAGCGCGCCTGCTCCGCCGCACGCAGGCCGGGTGGCTTCGCATGACCGGTGCCATCGCGCTCAGCGACGAGACGCCGCTCACCTCCGACGTCGTCGCGGTGTGGGCGACGGGCCGCGTCGTCCGCGCCGTCTGCGACGACGGCGCCGTGATCGAGGGCCGCCTCGCCTGAGCGATCGCGCGCCGCGCCGGTCCTCCGCTCCACTGCCCCAATGTCGAACACCAAGTCTTCACGCCCTTCCTCTCTCCCGCCGCCCACGACGGCGGCGCGTGCCATCGGCCGCCGCCCGCGAATGTCGCGCTTTCTTCGCGCGCTCGTGGCCATCACGGTCGCCGTGCACGCGCCGTTCGCGATCGGCACCGCGGAGGCGGCGCGGCGCCTCGCGCTGCCCGCGCCCTGGGCCATCGCGCTCGGCCTCTCGGCGGTCGGCGTCGGCTTCTTCGTGGGGCGCGCGCGCGCCGGCATGTACGACCGTCGCCGAAGTCCGCTCTTCGTGAAGCTCGTCGACATCCCCTACTTCATCCACTGGTGCGCGTGCGTCTTCACGCTCGTTCCGTCGTTGCTCTTCACGCTCGGCTACCCCGCGGTGCAACTGGCGCGCGGCCTGCCGATCGCGCCGCCCGCGGCGTTCTACGGCTGGACGTACGCGCTCGGCGTCCTCGTCGCCGGCTACGGCATCCTCGTGCGCCGTCGCATCTTCCACGTGCGCGAGGTGCGCGTGCCCATCGCCGGCCTGCCCGCCGAGTTCCAGGGCTACACGATCGCGCACCTGTCGGACCTGCACATCGGCGCGACGACGCCGCGCGAGTGGGGGGAGCGGTGGGCGCGCGCGGCGAACGGCCGCTCGCCCGATCTCACGGTGGTGACGGGGGACCTCGTCACGAGCGGCACCGAGTTCTACGACGACATCGCCGCGGTCGTGGGCTCGCTCGCCGCGCCCGACGGCGTCTTCGTCACGATGGGCAACCACGACTACTTCGGCGACGGCGAGCCGCTCATCGCGAAGCTTCGCGCACAGGGCCCGCGCGTGCTGCGCAACGAGGGCGTCTTCCTGCACCGCGGCGACGCGCGCCTGTACCTCTGCGCGATCGACGACACGTGGACCAAGAGGGACGACATGGACCGCGCGCTCGAGGGGCGCGCCGAGGCCGTGCCGACGATCCTCCTCGCGCACGATCCCGAGCGCTTCCGCGCAGCGGCCAAGCGCGGCGTCGAGCTCACGCTGAGCGGCCACACGCACGGCGGTCAAATCGCCGTGCCGTTCCTGTCCAAGCGCCTGTCGCTCTCGCACCTGACGCATCATTTTCATCAAGGGCTCTACACGAGCGGCCGCTCGACCCTCTACGTTCACCCCGGACTCGGGACGACGGGACCGCCGATTCGCCTCGGCGTGGCGCCGGCGGTCGTGATTCTCACGCTCGTCGCCGCGTAGCCGCTCTCTCACCCGCGCGCGCGATCACCTCTGCCGTGCGTCGTTCGCGCGCGTCGTTCGAGCGCGACGTCGATCGCGGCGCTACGCTGGTGAGCGATGGACGCGTGGCTCACGCTGGTTGGCCTGTCGGCCGGCATCTACGGGGCGTGGAGAACCGTGCGCCTTCAAATGCCGCGACAAGAGCCGGCGCTCACGATCGCGCTGTCCGTCGCGGCGCTCGAGGCGGCGCGCCGCGCGCAGGGACCGGTCGAGCCTGCGCACCTCGCGCACGCCGCGCTGTTCGCGCTCGAGCGCGAGGACGGACCCGATCTCTCGCGCGTCCGCGAGGCGCTCGAGGCGCACCTCGACGCGCTGCCCAGCGGCGCCGCCGCGAACGCGCCGCCGCTCGGGCGCGCGGTCACGGTCGCCATCGAGACCGCGGCGCGCGCCGCGCACGACGCCGCCGGGCCGCTGACGCTGCGGGACGTGCTGGCGCTCCTGCGCGAGGACGCGCACGTCGCCACGCTCCTCGACGCCGCGAGCCAACCGCCGCCGAGCCGCCCCGGCCGCATCGGCGCGCCGTACCGCGCCGGCGACGCGCACGACCTCGCGCGGCTCGTCCTCCTCGACGACGACGTGAGCACGATGGAGGGCGTGCTCGCCGTCCTGCGCGAGTCGTTCGTGAAGGGCAACGCCGAGGCGCTCCACTTGATGCTGACGACACACTACGAGGGCCGCGCCGTCGTCCGCCGCTGCCCGCGCGCGGAGGCCGACGCGCTGCGCGCGCGCGCGCTCGAGCACGCCCGCCGCCTCGGGATGCCGCTGGCGATCGTCGTCGAGAGCGGCGCCGCCGTCGCGCCGCCGGCGAAGACGCGCCCCTCGCTCGCCGCGCGCCTGCGCGGGCTCTTGCGCGCGGGTCCGAGCGATCGCCCCATGACCGGCACGGGCCGACGGTAGCGATCCACCCGAGGCGACTACTCGGGGTCGCTGCCGACCGTGTCCTCGACCGCCGTCCACTCGGCGCGCGCGAGCGGCACGTTGCCGGCGTGAACCGCCATCGGCGCGATCGCGCGCGCGACGTCCTTGATTTGCAGGGGTAGCCCGCCCAGCGAGAGCGCGCCGCTGGGGATGCCCGCGAGCTCCAGCGCCTTGTCGAGCAGCGAGCTCTCCGGCGCCGGATACTCGACGATGGGCGCGTCGCTCGGCAGCCCGCCGGCGACCCGCGCGGCCTCGAGCGCCTCGCGCAAGCCGCCGAGCTTGTCGACGAGCCGCCGGTCCGCCGCCTGCTGTCCGGTCCAGACGTGGCCCTGGCCGACGGCGTCGACCTCCTCCTTCGTCATGTGCCGCCCCTGCGCGACGTGATCGAGGAAGAGGTCGTAGTGGTGGCGGATCTGCGCCATCAGCCCCGTCTTCTCCTCGTCCGTGTACGGGCGAAAGTACGACTGCGCGTCGGCGTGCGGCGTCGACGTGAACGACTCGACGCCGATCCCGATCTTCTTGAGCAGCTGGCTCACCTCGGCCTTGCCGAAGAAGATGCCGATCGAGCCCGTCAGCGTGAGCGGCAGCGCGTAGATCTGCCGGCCGGCGGCCGCGATGTCGTAGCCGCCGCTCGCGGCGACGGTGCCCATCGAGACGATGAGCGGCTTCTTCGCGGCGAGGAGCGTGAGCTCGCGCCACATGAGGTCCGCCGCGAGCGCGTCGCCGCCGGGGCTCTCGATGCGCAGGACGACGGACTTGATCTCGTTGTCGTCCTTGAGGCGCCTCGCGGCCTCGACGATCGTCGTGCTGCCGACGAGGCGCATGTCGACGAGCGGGATGCGCGACGACCGGCCGTTGACGATGTCGCCGTCGACGTAGAGCAGGCCCACCTTCTTGCTCGCGCCGAAGGACTCGTGCGCCCGCGTGTCGTCCTCCCACTTGTCGTAGCCGACGCTGCGACCCGCGAGCTCCTTGCTCACGCGCTCGAGCTCGTCGTCGAACGCGACGCCGTCGAGGAAGCCGGCCTCCTTCGCGGCGGCGGGCGTGAACGGCCCCTTCGCCGTCGACGCCCGCACCTGCTCCTCGGGGAGGTGCCGGTAGAGCGACAGGTTGCGCGTGACGACCGCCTCGTGCTGCCGGAGAAAGTCCTCGTGGTTCTTGCGCGCGACGTCGCTCGAGGCCTCGTTCATCCACATCTCCGGCGCCTCCTTGTGCGCGCCGATGCGGACGATCTCGGCCTTGATGCCGAGGTTCGACAGGAGCTTGCCGAGGTAGAAGTAGGTCATCCCGACGCCCGCGTAGTGCAGGCTGCCGGACGGGTTGATGACGATGCGATCCGCGCTCGCGCAGGCGTAGAGGGCCCTCGAGCCGGGGCTCTCCCACGCGCACAGGACGCGCTTGCCCTTCGCGCGGAGCAGGCGGAACGCGTCGGCGAGCTCCTCGGCGTGCGCGTACGAGGCGGCCGGCTCGGCGCGCATGATCATCGTGACGACCGAGACGTCCTTCTCGTCGGCGATGCGCCAGAGCCGGCGGAGGAGCGCGACGTGGCTGCGCGCACCCGGCGTGCTCTCGTTCTTGATCCACACCGCGCGCCCCATCCGCGGGACGCCGGGCGTCGTGTAGCCCGCGATCGAGACGGTCCCGTACTGGCCGGTGCTCTGCGCCGTGCCGAGCCCGCTCCCGAAGAGCGCGCCGCCGCCGACGGTGACGTTCTGGTAGGAGATCTCGAGCCCCGCGCTCGCGACGACGCCGCGGCGCTGATCGTTGCCGAGGTTCGCGACCTCGACGTCACCGCGCGCGCGGCCGACGCCGGGGATCTCGATCGCCGCCGTCACGCGCGGGACGAGCTGGTCGGTCGCCTCGAGGTACTTCGCCTCGACGCCGAGCTCGAACGCGCGCGTCGCCGTGGGCCGGAACGCCATTCCGAACGCGTAGCTGCGGTCGAGCACCGGCTGGCCGCGCGGCGGGAGCAGCCGCGGCGCGGGGCCGTTGAAGTCGCGCACGACGCCGGCGAACGCGAAGCGCGTGTACGGGCGGTAGCTGACGCCGGCGGTGACGCCGAAGAGGCCGTCGAGGTACGCGTCGGTCGAGTACGAGCGCTGGATCGTCGCGCCGAGCGCGAAGCGTTCGCCGAACCGGTAGCCGAGGCCCCAGGTGATCCACGTGTAGTCGTAGCCGTTGTACGGGAAGCCGGGGCCGTCGGGCCCGCCGGGCGTCGTGACGTAGTCGACGCGCAGGCCCGTCGCGAGGCCGAACGGCAGCAGCGTGGACGCGGTGAAGGCGTGGCCGCAACCGACTTTGTGCGTGTCCGGGCAGCGCACGCCCGTCCAGCGCACCTCGCCGCCCGGCGCGAACGCGAGGTTCCCGGGGTTCTGCGCCATCGCCTCGCCCGACTCGTCGCTCACGAGGCTGCGGCCCGGCGACGGGATCTTCTCCGCGCGCGTCGGCATCGGCTCGCTGGCCGCCGCGCTTGCCGCGAGGAGCGCGCACGCCTGGAACGCGCCGAGCGCGCCGAGCCGCGCGCCCCTGGACGAGAGGCGCCTCAAACGAGCGTCGCGAGATCGCGCAGCGTCTCGGCCTCCGCTTCGAACGTCTTCTTCACTTCGTTCACGATCATTCTCTCCGCGACCTTCTGCACGACGCGCACCTTGACCTCGAGCTCGCCGCGCACGACGCGCCGCGTGCGGCCCCCCTCGATCGGCCAAAGCTCGTAGCGGCCCTGCGCGACGAAGTACTTCTTCCACTCCGCCTTGACGTGCGGATCGATCGTCCAGTCCGACGAGTGCGTCTTCAGGTCGTAGCTCGAGACCTCGTCCCACGCGCACATCTCGCGGGTGATGTAGCTCTTCGCGAAGCTCGGGATCTTGATGTTCGCCTGGTAGCTCCAGACCCGCGCGAGGCGACCGCCCTCGAGCTCGTGGGTCTTCTGGTCGACCTTCTCGATGTTGCGGAGGCGCGGCGCGAGGCGGTCGATGAGGCCTGGAGAAAGCACAGCGAGCTCGATCGCGTCGAGCGAGATGTCGAACTCGTGAACGATCTCGAATTGCACGGAGCGCCTAGGCTATGCGGTCTCCGCGGCAGGGGCCATGCCCCTTTTGCGGGCGACGGCCTCGATCTCGCCGCGACGCCGCTCGAGCTCGCCCGCGTCCTTCACCGGCAAGAAGCGCGAGACGTCCCCGTCGCGCGGAACGCGGAGGTAGGTCGACGGCATCGACGCCGTGAGCTCCTGCAGCAGCCGCTCGAACTGGATCGCCGGGCGCCCCTCGACCTTCTTCTCGACCTCGAAGTACGTCCACGCGATCTGCGCCGCGGCGAGCGCGTCGGCGCGCACGAGGAACGTGTTCGTGTTGAAGACGGTGACCCGCGTGGCGTCGAAGTCCTTCGGCAGGCGGAACTCTTCGAGGACCTGCAGCCTCCCTTTGGCGTGCACGGGGATGCCGCCACGGTCGCCCTTCACTTTGTCGCAGACCTCGACCATCACCTGCGCGCCGGCTTCGCTGATGAAGCGGCCGAGGATCGCCGGGTCCATCGACGCGCCGAGGTTGTCGAGGTTGGTGATCCACACGTACCGCCCGCCGCCGGCGACGAACTTCGTGAGGAGGCCGGCGCGATGGAGCGCGTCCGGCAAGTCCCCGTGCCCCGTGGCGTACGCGCTCGGCAGGCCGTCGTCGCCCAGGAACAGGTGGCCTTCGGGCGTCAGGCGGAGGCTCAAGTCCTGGGCGAACGTCTGAACGTGCGCGGAGGCCTTGTGCTTCAGCAGCGCGGCCTTGATGGGGCCGTCGGTCGCGTCGCTCGTCATGAGCCACAGCGGCACCGGCCGGCCGACGCGTGCGCCCATGGTCGCGTTCTCCGCGAGGCGAAGCTCGAGGAACGTCTTTCCGAACGCGGCGGGGACGAGGGCCTTCACGACGCCGCCCATCCGCGTCGCCATGCCGCCGGCCATCACGCAGAACGCGAGCTCGCCGCGGCGCATCGCGGCCTCGCCGATCGCCGCGAATTTCTTCTCTTCGGGCGAGCCGGGCACGGGCGCAGAGAGGATCTCGCTCGCGAGCGGGGCGCGGACGCCGCCCTCCACGCGGTTGCGCGCATCGCGCCGCTCGGCGCCGACGGCGAGCTGCGACGGGTCGATCGTCCCGGCGAGCTGGATGAGCTTTCGCGGGTCGAAGCCCGCGGACGCGAGGCGCTGGCGGTAGGCCGGGTCGAGGGCGGCGAGCTCCCGCGCGATCTCCGCGGCCACGCCGGTGAACTCCGTGGATTTGAGCGTGTCCTGGCTCACCTGCGGCATCGTACACCGTCCCGGCGCGGCGTCGGGGAAGATGGTAGCGTAAGCGGCGTACGAGTCGGCGGCGACGCGTCGGTGGCCGCCGCGAAACGAGATCGGAGAGGTGCGCCATGACACGTGCTCTTGTCGGGCGGGAGCGGGCGTGGACGGGGGCGGGAGTGCTGGCGCTCTGCGCGGCCGCGGCCGTCGGCTGCGTCGCGAACGAGGCGGCGACCCCGGCGCGCGGTGTCGCCGTGAGCGGGCCGCCGCCGGCACCGCTGAACGAGGACCACCCGGCGCCTCCTTCGGCGCAGGCGGCGTGGGTCGCGGGATACTGGCACTGGACCGGCGTGCAATACGCGTGGATTCCCGGGCATTGGGAGCAGCAGGTGCCCGCCGGCGCGACGTGGGCGGGCCCGCGGTACGTGTCGCGCGACGGCGCGTACTTCTACGAGCCCGGCGCATGGAGCCGCCCGGCGCCGGCCCCAACTCAGCGCGCCAACGCGCTGCGCTGACGGCCGAAAATAAAAATCACCGAGGGCGACGTTTCTCCGCAACCCACGGCGGCACGTGCCGATGGGGAGGTATGAAGTCGAACACCTCTTCCAGCCTCTCCCCCCGTGGCCTCTTCACCTCGATCCTCTTCGCTGCCCTCACGGCGTTCGCCGTGAGCGCCCTCTCGGGCTGCGGCGCCGCGGCCGGAGACGAGCACTCCGCGAGGGCCGCGGACGAGCTCACCACCGAACCGGTGGAGACCACGGAGATCACGTTCGACCCGAACGTCGCGCAGCTCGCGCCGAAGGCGCCGCCGCCCGCGTCGGCGACCGGGCCGCTCGAGGGCGTCCACGACGGCATCACGCCGCCGCGGCCGAAGCAGAACCTCCAGTAAGCGTCGCGCGCCCGAAGTTCGACCCCGAACGGACCCAAAACTGAATAGCTGCGTCGGGTCGGCGTCCTCAGGGCGTCCGGCCCGCGCCGCATTTTGTGGGCGCGCGGCGCCGGGAAGCGGCGCTTTTTTTGCTAGCCTTCATGAACCGATGCGGCACCCGGCCCTGCTCCTCCTCGTGCTCGCGTGCCTCGCCGTCGCGCCGCCGGCGGCGGCGTCCGCGCCGATCTTGCACGAGCGCATTCCGCCGGACCCGCAGGAGGACCTCGCGCTCTCGGTCGCCGTCGATGGCGACATGCCCGCGGCGCTCAGCACGCCGAGCGGCATCGTGCGCGCGCCCGACCCGCGAAAGCCGGTGACGCGGGACGATCAGACGTCGAGCCGCGGCGCCGACGACACGACCTTCCGCCCCGACCGCGACACGCGACGGCCCGACGTCTTGCC
>JAYVXL010000919.1:0-3034 GCA_043785185.1 Myxococcales bacterium | reverse complement strand
TCCGCGTCGGCGCGCGGGGCGGCGGCCGCAGCGCGATGGGCATCGCCGACGCGCGCCGCTACAAGCCGTACCGCTCGGACCTGGTGCTCGACGTGCGGCAGATCGAGGTCGCGCTGCGACGCCTGCGCGCGCTCCGGCGCGAGGGCGCGGAGCTCGAGCTGGATCTGGACGAGACCATCCGCGAGACGGCGAAGAACGCCGGCGAGCTCGAAATCGTGCTGCGCCCACCCAAGAAGAGCAACGTCCGCGTGCTGCTCCTCATGGACGTCGGCGGCTCGATGGACCCGCACGCGCAGCTCGTCTCGCGGCTCTTCTCTGCGGCGAAGCGCGCGTCGAACATCCGCGAGCTCAAGACGTACTACTTCCACAACTGCGTCTACGGGCGCCTCTACCAGACCGAGACGTTCAGCGAGCCGCTCAAGGTGAGGGACGTGCTCGACCTCGTGAGCCACGAGTGGAAGCTCGTCGTCGTCGGCGACGCGGCGATGCACCCGGCGGAGCTGCTCGGCGCCGGCGACTGGGAGTATTACGCGTCCGGCACGAGCGGCGACGTCAGCAAGCCGGGCATCAAGTGGATGACGGATCTGGCCGAGCACTTCCGCAAGAGCGCATGGCTCAACCCCGACCCGCCCTCGTACTGGCGCGGCGGCACCGCCGAGATGCTGTCAAAGGTCTTCTCGATGTTCCCGCTCACGCTCGACGGCCTCGGCGACGCGGTGGGGCACCTGTCGAAGGGCGCGCCGAGGCGCGTCTGACCGCGCGTTTGGCGCCGCGCGCTACAGGCGAACGTCGATGTAGATGCCGCGGCGCAGCTCGAGCAGCCACTGCTTGCGCTGCCGCTCCATCTGCTCGCCGTACGCGCGCTCCATCATCTGGTCGCGCACCTGCTCGAAGCTCGGGATCGCGACGTCGTGCGCGAGCCGGACGATGAGGATCGCCTCGTTGCCGATGCGCACGGGATCGGAGACGTCGCCCGTCTTCATCGTGCGGAGCGCGTCCTGCAGCTCCGGGACGAGGCGCGCCAACGGCTGCGGCCCGTTCGAGCCGCAGGTCTCGCGCGTCGACTGATCGTCGCTGTACGACTTCACGAGCGCGCAGAAGTCTTTGCCCGCGCGCGCCTGCGCGGTGAGATCCGCCGCGAACGTCTCGCGCGCCTTCATCTGCTCGGCGGTCGAGCCGGGCAGGATGCGGAGCGCGAGGATGCCGACGTCGACCGGCTGCTCCTTCTCGGCCTCCTTCAGCACGCGCGCGTACGCGGCGCGCGCGTCCTGGTCCGTCACCCGGACGCGGCCGCGGACGCGCAAGTTCACGAGCTTGCCCTCGAGCACCTGGCGCCGCAGCTCGTCGCGGTAGTCCTGCTCGCTGAGCCCCTGCTTCTTCGCCTCGGTGACGAGGTCCTTCACCGCGATGCGGGCGGTGTTGGCGATGTTGCGGAGGGCGGCGTCGATCTCGTCGGGCGAGACCGTGAGGTGCGCCTTGTCGGCGGCTTGCTCCTCGAGGCGATCGTCGATCATGCGGTTGAGCAGATCGCGGTACAGCTCGGTCTCGAGGGCGGCCTGGCGCGTCGCGTCCGGCGTCGTCGCGAGGATGCGGTACTGGTGCGGGCGCGCGCGGTGGCGCAGCTCCGAGAGGAGGATCGGCCGCTCGCCCACGACGGCGACGACGCGCTCGACGATCGACGCGCGCGCATAACCTGCGTCAACCGCGGCCCACGTCGCGCACGCGGCCGCGACCGCGGCGAGCCACTTTCCGATCAGCCTGGGCTTCACGTAGAGCGTTTTAGCATGGTAACTGCCATTTCGTGAGGAGCGATTGGCGCGTCCGGGTGTTCGACGCAGGGGCCGGCCTCTACGGGTTTTTGACCGCGAGCGACGTCTGGCAGCGCGTGAACGGCGAGCTCGTCGCGCATTTTCCGGCGGGGACGGCGCAGGTCTGCGATCTCGGCTGCGGCACGGGCGCGACGGCCATCGCCGAGGCGCGCGCGTGCCCCGCGGCCCAGGTCGTCGGCGTGGACATCTCCCCCGCCATGATCGCGCGCGCCGAACGCGCCGTCGCCGCGTGCCCGACGGACGTGCGCGACCGCATCTCGGTGCACGTCGGCGACGCCACGCGCCTCCCCTTCGCGGACGGCCGCTTCGACGTCGTGACCGGCCACTCCTTCCTCTACCTCGTCCCGCAGCGCGCGTCGGTGCTCCGCGAGGTCGCGCGCGTGCTCCGGCCCGGCGGCCGCGCGATTTTCATGGAGCCGCGGCGCGGCGATTTCTCGCCCGTCGCGCTGCTTCGCGTCGGGAGAGACCCGCGGTTCCTCGTGTCGATGACCCTCTGGCGCATCGCCGCGCGCGCGAACGTCCGCTTCACGGAGGCGAGCCTCTCCGAGCTCCTCGGCGCGGCGGGCCTGTCGCCCGCGCGGACGGAGGTGGTCCTCGGCGGCCTCGGCGTCGTCGGTGTGGCCGAGCGCCGCGACGCGAGCGCGCCCCGTGATCGCGCCTAGGCGCTACTTGCCGGCCGCGTAGTGGGCGGCGATTTGCGCGTCGCTGAGCGCGTAGTCGTAGAACGCCACCTCGTCGACGACGCCGAGGATCCGGTTGCCGCCGTTCGGGCGCTGGCCAAGCGCGAACGGCAACCCCGGCGACCCCACCGGGCCCGCGGCCGGATCGGGGACCGACGCGGAGACGCCGTTGACGAACAGCTCGTTCTTGCGCGACGCGAAGCGCTGGACGATGTACGTGAGCGTTCGCGACGTCCAGGGGGTGCCGATGAACGAGCTCCCGTTGTCGGCCCGCCATCGCTCGAGGCCGAAGCTCTGGCCGCCGTCCTGGTCGATGAAGATCCAATCGAGGCCCTGCCGCGGTCCGAAGGTCTCGTTCGAGACCACGCGGGCGTAGTTGCCGCTCGGCTCGTAGGCGAACCAGGCTTCGATGCTGAACGGGAGGTCGGGCGCGAAGTCCTCGGTCACGCCGGTCAGCACCGCGCCGTTGCCGCTCAAGTGGATCGCGCGGCCGCCGCGGACCCCGGGCGCGCCGAAGCCGACGGT
>JAYVXL010000918.1:0-3040 GCA_043785185.1 Myxococcales bacterium | reverse complement strand
ATCGACCGCGGCACGGTGGCGCTCATCTACGAGCGGGCGGCGCGCGCGTCGTCCTCGCCGCTGACGCGCGAGGACAAACAGCGCGCGCTCGACGCGTGGGTCGAAGAGGAGATCCTCGACCGCGAGGGCGTGCGACGCGGGCTCGAGCGGGAGGACGAGGTCGCTCGCGCGCGCGTCGTCCGGCGGATGCTCGGCTACGCGGAGGACGCGGCGGGCCGCGCCGCGCCGCTGACCGACGAGGAGATCGCGCGCCACTACGCCGCGCACCCCGAGCGCTGGCACGCGCCGCCGCGGGCGCGCTTCGACTGGGTCTTCGTCGGCTCCGGGAGCGGCGTCGCCGCGGACGCCAAGGTCGCCGCGGTACGGCGCGCGCTCGCGAACGACCCGGACGCGAGCCCCGAATCGCTGGGCGACAGCGGGCCGCTCGCGCGCGGCGCGCCGTGGGCGCTCGAGACCGAGGTGACGGTCGCGGCCGGACGCGCGGTGGCCGACGCCGTCTTCCGCGGCCCGGTCGGGGCGTGGAGCCCGCCGCTCGTCTCGACGTACGGCTTCTACTTCGTGCGCGTTCGCGCCCGCGACGAGGCGCGCACGCCGCCCTTCGACGAGGCGCGCGCCGCCGTCGTCGCCGACCTCGGCCGCGAGCGCAGCGCGCGCGGCGCCGAGGAGCTGCTCGCGAAGGCCGCAAGATCCTACCGCATCCGCGTCGACGCGCCTGCCGGCGAGCCCTCCGCGCCGTCGCTCACGTTCGAGCCGCGCGCGGCGCGCGCCCTCCGCGCCGCGGGGGGGCCGTGACGTTGCGCGCGCTTCTTTTCCTCGTTCGCGCGGTCGCCGTGCTCGCCGTCCTCGCCGTCCTCGGTTGGGCGCCGGCCGCGCGCGCCCACGGCGCGAAGACGGCGTACCTCGAGATCGTCGAGACCTCGCGCGGCGCAGCGCTGGCGACCTACACGATCCCGAGCGCCGGGCGCGAGACGCAGGTCGCGATCGAAGGGTGTACGGCGACCGAAGAGCACGCCGCGGAGAGCTCGCAGAGGACGCAGCGGCTCGCGCTCGCGTGCCCGGGCGGGCTCGAGGGGCGAGAGGTGAGGGTGCTGGGCCTCGGCCGCGGTGTCACCTCGGTCGTCGTGCGCGTGCGGCTGGCGGGCGGGGAAGGGTGCTCGCGCGTGCTCTCCGCAAAGGACGCGGCGTTCTTCGTTCCGTTCGGGGCGGGCGAGGTCGGCGACGGCGTCTTCGCGCGGTTCGTGCGGCTCGGCGTGGAGCACGTGCTCGGCGGGCTCGACCACCTCTTGTTCGTGCTCGGGCTCGTCGTGCTGGCGCGCACGGCGCGGCGCATCACCGTCGCGGCGACGGCGTTCACCGCGGCGCACAGCCTGACGCTCGCCGCCGCGGCGCTCGGCTGGCTGCGCGTCCCCGAGGCGGCCGCCGAGGCGTGCATCGCGGCGAGCCTCGTCCTGCTCGCCCTCGACATGACATCGCGCGCGGGCGCGGCGGTCCCGCCTGTCCCGGCCGGCGTCCTCGCGTTCGGATTCGGCCTGGTGCACGGCCTCGGTTTCGCCGGCGGGCTCGCGCGCGTGGGCCTCCCGCCGGGCGGCGTTCTGTCCGCGCTCTTCGCGTTCAACGTCGGCGCCGAGCTCGGTCAGCTCGCGTTCATCGGCGCGCTCCTCGCCGCCGCCGCGGCCGTGCGCCACCTCGGCCACCTCGCCGGCGCGCAGCGCGGGGGTGGCTGGCTCTTGCCCCATGCTCCCGTGCTCGCGTCCTACCTCGTGGGCTCGGTCGGCGCGTACCTCACGCTGGCCCGCGTCGACCTCCTCCTCCGCGCGCCCTGAGTCCACGGAGCCACCGATATGCCCCTCGCCTCGCGCCGTTCTTCGTCTCTCTCCTCGGTGCTGCTCGCAGGAGCGCTCGTCTTCGCCGCGCGCGTCGCCCTCGCCGCACCGGACGGCGAGAGCGCCGCCGACGTGAAGGCCGCCGGCAAGACGGGCGAGCGCGCGCCGCGCGCCGCACCGCAACCCGCCGCCGCAACGCAGCCCGCCGCCGCAACGCAACCCGCCGCGCCGCCTGCCGCCGGCGAGGGGGCCGCCCCTGACGCGAAGACCTGGGACATCTCCCCCTACGGATATCTCCGCGCCGGCTACGAGCACGTGCAGACCGACGCGCGCTACGATTTCGTCGGCCGCAACAACGGCTTCCTGCTCGACGCCGCGCGGGTCGGAGTCGAGGGCCGCAACGAGGCGTGGCACCTCACCTTCCGAATCTCGGCGGAGGGCGCCGCGGACGCGCAGTCGGGCATCAACACGCCGCAAGGCTCGCTCGAGGTGCGCCTGCGCGACGCGTTCGCCCGCTACGATTTCGCGCCGTGGCTCGGCGCCCAGCTCGGCCAGTTCAAGGCGCCGTTCGACGCCGAGGAGCTGCGCGGCACGCAGGATCTCCTCTTCGCGTCGCGCGCAGTGGCGCAGCTCGGCGTCTTGCCCGGCCGCGGCTTCCAGGAGGAGGGCATCGCGATCGATCGCCAGCTCGGCCTGATGCTCTCGTCCGCCAAGCCCATCCCCATCGTCGGCGATCTCGGCGCCTCGTACTACGCGATGCTGTTCAACGGCAACGGGCAGAACCAGGCCCTGAACGACAACAACCGCCTCGGCATCGTCGGTCGCATCGAGCTCACGTATGGAGGGTACGTCGCGCTCGGCGGCGCGGCGCTGAAGAACGAGCGCACGTCGGGGGCGCTCCCGAACCTCTACGCGGAGAACGACGTCGGCTTCGACGGCGACCTCGCGGTGCGCGCCTTCGGCTTCGAGGCGTTCGCGCAAATCGCGACGATCCGCTCGTCCTATCCGACCGTCGGCGCCGCCGATCGCGTGCGCCTCGGCTACCACGCGCAGCTCGGCTACCGCATCGAGAACCCCATCCTCCCGGTGGCGCCGGCCTACCGCTACGCGCACTACCACCCGTGGCAGTCGGGCGGCGACGCGACGACCGGGCAGGACTACGACGCGTTCAAGCTCGACCACCACACCTTCGGCGTGAAGGTCTGGCACCCGTCGCT
>JAYVXL010000917.1:0-9885 GCA_043785185.1 Myxococcales bacterium | reverse complement strand
GCCGCGCCGCGCGCGGCCCGTTCGAGGCGGGGATGGGCATCCTCGACCCGCCGTCGCAGACGAGCACCGCGACGCTGGGGTCCGCGGCCGTCGAGTGGCCCCAGGGGACCGAGCCGGCGGCGCGGCGGCGGCGTGGGGTCATGGTGTTCGTAGGAATGGCGGTCGTCCTCGGGCTCATCGGCGTCGGCGCCGTCGCCGGGCGGCTCTCGTCCAACCGCCGCACGGTCACAGCGACGCCGCCGCCTTCCTCGCCGGTGACCCTGCCGCCCCCCGCGGGCGAGCCCACCCTCATCTCCGCGCCGCCCGTGATCGAGTCGCTCCCCGCTCCTACGACGTTCGCCTCCCCCGCCTCCCCCCCTGCCTACGCCGCGCCCGCCTCCACTGCTGCGACGGCGGCCACGTCGGTCACGCCCGCGAGCGCAGCGGACACCGCGGGCGCCGAGCCGCCGCTCGTCGACCCCGCCGCGCTCCCGCTCGCCGCCCCGCGACCGCGCCCCGTCGCCCGTCCGGCTCCCGCGCCGCCGCGACCGGCACCGGCGACGACGAACGGCGGCAAGAAGCGCGACTATGGCTTCTGAGCCGCCCCGCCGGCTCGCCGCGGGCGCACTTTTTATCGTCTACCTGGCGTTCGGCCCGACCGCCGGCGCGCAAACGGCGTCCGATCGCGAGACCGCGCGCGCGCTCATGGACGAGGGCTTCGCGAAGCGCGAGCGCGGGGACCACCGCGGCGCGCTCGAGCGCTTCGAGGCGGCCGACGCGCTCATGCACGTGCCGACGACGGGCCTCGAGACGGCGCGCGAGCGCGTGGCCGTCGGCCGCTTGATCGAAGCGCGTGAGCTGCTCGGTCAGGTCGTTCGCTACGCGGCGCGGCCCGGCGAGCCGCCGCCGTTCGCCGAGGCGCGCATGCATGCCCAGCGCCTCGACGACGATCTCGGCGCGCGCATCCCGCAGCTGCGCGTCGTGCTGCGCGGCGCCGACGCGACCGTGACCGTCACCATCGACGGCGTCGAGGTCCCCACGGCGAGCCTCGTCGCGGCGCGGCGCATCGACCCGGGCGCGCACACGATCGTGGCGCGCGCCGGCACGCGCGAGCGTAAGGAGCGCGTCACGCTGCGCGAGCGCGAGACCAAGGAGCTGGTCCTCGAGCTCCCACCGCCCGCGATCGCCGCGTCTTCCCCGGCGACGTCGGGCGACGCCGGCGCGCAGGGCGACGCACGCGAGCCGGCGCCCGCCAAGACGCAGTACGATCCGTCTCCGGTCCCGCGCGCCCTCTTTTGGGGCGGGCTCGCGACGGCCGGCGTCGGCCTCGTCGTCGGCTCGATCACCGGCGCGATGTCGCTCTCGGCGGTCGGCGCGGCCAAGCTCGGATGCAACGGCACGCAGTGCCCGCCCGACACCTACGACGACATCAGCCGCGCGCGGTCGCTCGGGAACGTCTCCACCGTCGCGTTCATCATCGGCGGCGCGGGCGGCGCGCTCGCGGTCGCCGGCTTTCTCCTGGAGAAGCGCGAAACCAAGCAGGTCGGGCGCGTCACGCCGTTCGTCGGCGTGGGCGCCGCCGGCGTGCGCGGGACGTTCTGAGCGCGGCGCGGTCGATCGCGGCGGCGTGCTTCGTCGACGCGGCGCGCCGTTGTCGCCGCGTCAGCCGAACGCGGAACGGAACGCGCGGGCGAATGACGCGGCGCGGGCCGCGTCGATCGGTCCACCGGCGAGGCCGCCGTCGCGCAGCGCGCTCCCGACGATGACGCCGTCCGCGTGCGCGGCGAGGGCGGCCAACGTCTCCACCGTCGCGCCGCTCGCGACGAGCAGCGGCACGCCCGCGGTCGCCGCACGCACGCGCGCGAGCTTACCGGCGTCGACCGGGCGGCCCGTTCCCTCACCGGTCACGAGCACGGCGTCCGCGAGCCCGCGGTGGACGAGATCTTTGGCCTCGTCCTCGGGCGCGCGCGGCGCCAGGGCCGCCGAGTGCTTCACGTCGACGTCCGCCCAGATCGCGACCGCGGCGCCGAGCGCCTTGCGCGCGCGCAGCGTCTCGGCGGCCTTGCCCTCCACGACGCCCTGATCCGTCACGCGCGCGCCGGTGTGGACGTTGACGCGGATCGCCGCCGCGCCCGTGACCGCCGCGATCGCGAGCGCGGCGTCTGCGTCGTTGCGCAGCACGTTCACGCCCAGCGGCAGCTGTGGGCACGCCGCGCGCGCGGCGACCACGCACGCCGTCATCGCGGCCACGGTGACCGCCGGGACGCGCCCCGCGAAGAAGGGCGCGTCGCCGAAATTCTCGATCATGACCAGATCGAACCCCGCCGCCTCGAGCGCGCGCGCGTCCGCCGCGCACGACGCCGCGACGTCGTCCATCGCCCGCGCAGCGCGTGGGCTACCGGGAAGCGCCGGCAGGTGCACGACGCCGACGAGTCGCGCGACCTTGCCCGTCATTGCGGCAGCACCTTCATCGGCGCGCCCGGGACGGCCCCGCCGCCGCCCGTCGGCGCCGGCACGAAATCTGGCCGCCCGAGCGTGCCGCGGAGGTGCCACCCGTAGAAGCCATCGGCGCGTTTGCTCTGCTTCACCTTCGGATCTGCCAGCTCGAAGAGTGCCGGCGCCGTCGATCCAGGTGCGCCGAAGAGGCTCTTGGTCACGTCGCTCTTGCTCCGGTAGCCGTCGTTGATCTTGAACTTCGCCGTCACGTCCATGCCGCTGTCGGTCGCGAGCTCGCGCATCTGGATGCGGCCCTCGCCGGCGAGCTCGAGGTCCTTGCCGCCCGCCGCGAGCTTGGTGATCTTGATCACGCCCTCGCGCGCCTCCGCTGCGATCGACAGCGCGCCCACGTTGAGCCGCGGCAGCGCCAGCGTCCCTTTGATCTTCGTCTTGCCGTCGCCAACGGCGACGTCCTGCGCCTCGAGGTTAATGACGCCGTTGCCCTTCGTGGCCTTGCCCTCGGGCATCGTGAGCTTGATCTGCCCGCTCACCTTCCCCTCGATCGGCATTCCGAGCAGCTGCGTCACCGGATCGATCTGCGCGAGATCGACGCCGTCGAGGTTCACCTCGACCGCGCGTTCCTTGCCCTTGTCGTCGAAGTAGCCGTCGACGGTGCCGCCGAACGCCTCGAGCTTGAAGTTGACGTCCTTGTTGCCGACGAGCAGCCCCCAGATCGACAAGCGCGCCTGCGCGCGGTCGATCTTGAGATCGCCCGGCGCCTTGCCGGGCTCCGTCGGCGCCGACAGCATGTGGACGCCCTTGGCGTCCACGCCGGTGAGCCAGTACGACGTGAGCTCGTCGATCTGCAGCTCCTGGCTCCCGTTCGTCGCGCGCTGCTGCGCGTTGAACGTGACGACGATGCGCTCCTTCAGCTTCTCGTACGGGAACGTCCAGCTGACGAACACCATGAAGCAGAGGAGGTAGAAGAACGGGAACGCCACGCGGGGCGCCCATTTTTTGAGGCGCTCCTTCATTTCTTGTCCTTGTCCTTGGCGTCCCTGTCTTTGTCGTCGCTCGGCGGCGCCGAGACCGCATCCACGCGGTCGAACGCGCTGACGCCGATCTCGACGTCGTACGAGTCGGGCTCGCCGCTGCGCTTGCGCACCGAGAGCCGCGTCGCGGCCACCGGGTAGCCGCTGCGCTCGAGCGCCTCGATGAATTTGGCGATGGAGTACATGCCCGATTTTTTCAGGTGGATGACCGTCGCGCGCTCGGTGTAGCGCTTGCCGTGCGGCACCTCGGGGCGGTCGACGGAGTCGGTCACCTCGAGCTTCTGCGCGCGCGCCGTCTGCTCGAGGTAACCCGCGAGCACCGGCGCCTTCTTGCCGTATCGGAGGGCGATGCTGTCCTTCTTGGACTGGCGCTCGCGCACTTGCGCGCGCGCGGCCTGCACCGCGCCGAGCGCGGCGCGCAGGTTGTCGCTCTCGCTGCGCCGCGAGAAGACGAGCGACTCGAGCACCGCCGGCACGGCGATGAGGAGCAGGAACGCCACCACGCCGGCGAGCGTCAACGCGAGCTTGCGCTCGCGCGGGCTCAGCTTGTCGAGGACGTTCGCCATCACTTGCCTCCCGTGCCCGACGTCGAGCCCGCGCCCGCCGCCTCGGTCTTCTTCTTTGCGCCGCGGCTGTCCTCGGGGCACTTCACGTCGAACTCGAGGACGTACTTCTGCCGGTCCGAGCCCACCATCTGGTTGGTGCGCGTAATCTTCACGTCGGTGAAGCACCGCTCGGCGCGCAGGCTCGTCGCGATGGCCTGCGCGTCGGGGATCGTGCCGACGACGCCGTGGACGACGACGTGGCCCTTCTGCACGTCGAGCTCCTCGATGTCGTGCACCATCGACTGCGGGATGTCCTCCGAGAGCTTCACCATCACGTCGAACGCGTCGGCGTGGGGGAGCGGGTCCTCGTCGTTCAGCGCCGTCTGCTGGCCGAGGAGCTCCTGCGCGCGCGCGGCGCTCGTCGTCTCCTCGCCGAGCACGTCCTTCGTCACGACGGCGAGCGCCTTCTCGAGCGTCTCGCGATCCTTGCCTTGCGCGTGCAGCTGCGACCACGCGGTGAAGAGGAAGCTGACGGCGACGACCGCCGCGAGGCCGGCGAGGACCGGGATCTTCTCCTTCACCCACGCGAAGCCGCGCTCGTACGCGAGCGGGCCGCGGCGCAGATCGAAGCCCGCGCTGCGGCCGGCGGCGAGGCCGACGGCGAGGCCGAGCGCCTTGGCGAAGCGCGGCAGCTCCGCGAGCTTGTCGGGCGCGACCAGGGTCATGTCGAGCTGCGGCGGCTCGATCACCTCCACGGGGAGCCCGAGCTCGCCACCCAAGAACACCTGCGCGCCGGAGACGAACGAGCCGCCGCCGCAGAGGACGACCTGAACGGGCGCCGGCCCGCCGCCCGAGCGGTACGACGCGATGGTGGTGCGGATCTCGCGCGCGAGGCGCGGCGCGGTGCCCGGCAAGCCCTGCGTCCCGAACGAAATCGCGCGCGCGAAGACCGGCTCGCCGCCGCGCAGGACGAGCACCTCGCTCGACTGCGTCCCCAAGTCCACGAGCACGACGGGCCCCGCGGCCGCGAGCTGCGGCGACATCGGGGCGAGGTTCGCGATCGGGAAGCCGCCCACGCCGACGCGCTCCGGCTCGGCGGAGAGCGCGCCCTTCACGAGGTCGATGCGCGCGCGCACGTCGTCGGTGCGGCACACGGCGGCGAAGAGCGGGATCTGCCCCTCGGGCGTCGCATCGGTGCGCGCCATCACGCGGTAGTCCCAGACCGCGCCATCGAGCTCGAACGGCACGAGCGACTCGAGCTCGAAGGGCAGGACCTCGGCGATCTGCTTCTGCGCGCTCATCGGCAACGTCAGGTGGCGCAGCGCCGCGCGGCCGCCCTCGACGGAGGTGGCGACGCCGTCGCCCGCGCTGAACTTGTCCCCCATCGCCGCGGCCATCGCGCCACGGATCGCCTCCGTCGGGCTCCCGGCGAGCGCGACGTCGCAGCTGCCGAGCGCCGCGAGCTGCACCTTGCGGTACGCCGTGCGCAGGACCGCGACCTTCACGGCCGTCGTCCCGATGTCGATGCCTACGAGCGTTGCCATGCGAGCTCCCTATTCGATCTTGTAATACACGACGGTTCCGCCCGCGCTCGGCTGGAGCGCGGCGGCGAAGGCGTCTTGCGTGGCGCCGGACGGGAGCGCAGGCGCGCTGGCCGACGGCGCGGGCGGCGGTTGCCCGGGGACGGCGGCGGAAGCGCCGGGCAATGGCCCGGTCAAGCTCGGCGCGGCGCGGAAGTCGACGACCGAGTGGATCGACAGGCGCGTCTCTCTCTTGTAGCCCTTCACGATGCCCACCGCGTAGATCGAGAACATCTTGCTCTCGGCGGTGATGCTCTTGGCGAACTCGCTCTCGGAGAGGAACTTCACGGGCTTGATGCCCATGCCCGTGAGCATCGGTCCGATCATGCCGCTGCCCTTCATCATTGCGATGAAGTCCGCCGGCGAGCCGAACATCGGCGCGCCCATCGAGACGCCCCGCGCCATGATCATCGCCGTCAAGAACAGCTGCATCTGGTTCACGTCGGTGCACAGCTCGGCCTGAGGCGCGCCGGCGCACGTGACGGCGAGCAGCGTCTGCGCCGCCGCGGTGTTCACGTTGATCGCGCCCTGCCCCCACACCGTGACGACGCGCTTCTTCGGGTTCGTCGGGTCGGGGTCGATGAACGTGGCCCAGAAGTCGTCGCCGATGCCGCGCACCATGTGCAGCTCGTCGATCGAGTCGTACGGCGCGTTCTTGCGGCGGTAGGGCTTGGCGAGCAGCTGGTAGTACGCGTCCTCGACGGAGTTCGACGTCGGCGCCGCGTTCTGCACGTCGCACGAGAACTTCTGCTCGTCGACGTCCGCCCAGTCGATGAGCGCAGAGCAGATCTCCATGCGGTCGTGGTACGTGCCCGTCGAGTCGCGCTGCTCGAAGAGCGGGTTGTACTGGGGCGACGCCATGAGGCCGATGAGCTCCTTGGCGAGGCGGATGTGCGCGATGTCGTTCGACGCCCCGAGGTTCGCGTTGATCATCGAATCCTCGTCGACGATCACGAGCTCCCACCGGCCGCCTGGCATGCCGAGGTTCTTGCCGAGCGACGTGTCGAGGCCGACGGTACCGGCGAAATCCTTGGCCGCCTCGGCGTCGTTGAACGCGCCCAGCAGGCGATCGGAGAACTCCCACACCGGCAGCTGCGGCGGCGTCCGCTTCATCAGCATGAAGAGCGGCGAGATGGCTTGGCGGATGGTCGGCTCCGTCGCGATGAGCAGGCGCGCGAGGTTCGTCGCGCTGCGCGCCATGTACTCGGCCTGCGTGGTGTCGCGGTCGGCCATCGCGCTCGCGAACTCGGCGCCGCTCGAGTCCTGCATCTCCGCGAGCATCACGGTGAGCACGGCGATGGCGCCGAGCACCATGATGAGCGCGATGCCGCGCTCCTTCGTCTTGCGCTTGCGGCGCTTCGCGCGCAGCTGGTCGCGCGGGATCATCGCGCGATCCCGAAGCTGAGAGGTTGCTGCATCGGCAGAATGAACTTCGTCGTGAACGTGGACGGCGTGCCGAGCGGCACGTTCTTGAGCGTGAGCGTGATCTTGACCTCGAGCGGCAATCGGTTCGCCTCGCCGAGCGCCTGCGTCGAGTCCCAGCTCTCCTTCCACTGACCGGTGAGCGGGTCGAGGTACCGCACGTCGAAGAGCTCGACGTCCTCGGCCAGGACGTTGACGACGCCGCCGCGCTTCGGGTCGGTGTCCATGGGGAGCTGCTCGCGACGGACGAGGTCCATTTTCTCTTGAACGTCCGGGTCTCTCACGACGAAGAAGCCGACCTCGCACTGGTCGCTCTCCTTCGCCTCCTTCTCCACGCGCTTGTGCGCGAACGCCGCAAAATCCAGGCGATCGAACGGCGCGCCGTTGTAGCCGATGAACGCGGTGGTACGCGTCGACAGCGCGATGTTCTGCGGGTTGTGCATCGACAGGAACGCGCTCGAGATGTCCCGTGTCATCCGCTGCACGGCGTCGCGACCCTGCCGCGCGCGCTCGCTCCTCTGATCCTCGCCCTTCTTGCCGCGGCTCATCGAGTCGAACGCGCCGTAGATGAGGAGCGAGATCATCGCGAGGATCGCGATCGAGACGAGGATCTCGAGCAGCGTCATGCCGCGCGCGCGGCCCTTGTGGAGCGGGTGGGGGCGCATCAGAAGTTCGTCTGCGGGGGCCTGGGCCCGCTGGGGGTGAGGGGGCCGCCGGGCGATCCCGGCGAGCCGGGCGGGCCAAAGCTGCTCGCGCTTCCGAACGGCGCGGCGCCGCCGTCGGAGCCGGGCACGCCCCCGAGGAAGCCGCTCCGCTGCGGGTTGGTCACGTACTGAACGATGGCGAACTCCTTCGGGCTCGAGCCCTCCTTCCACTTCACCGTCACGGTCAGGCGGCGGATCGAGTTCTCCATCATCGGCTTGAGCGACGGGTAGACGATGCCCATCACCATGTTGAGCAGGCCGTTCGCGCCGCCCGCCGCCGCGAGCGGCCCCTGGATCTGGCCGGCGATGCCGGAGAGTCCGGCGTCGACGTCGAGGTTCAGCGCCGCCGACGAGCCAGCCGGGTTCGCGCCGGGGAGGCCGGCCAGGCCCGCGAGGCCCGAGCCCGCGGGCGACGCCATGAAGCCGCCGTCGCCGAGCGAGTTGTCGGGCGGGTTGGGCAGCATGACCTTTTCGACGCGCGTGTCGCACGTGAAGCTCGGCGTCTCGACGCCCTCGCAGCATTGAACCTGCGCGTCGATCTGGTCGATCTCCTGGTACCCGAACTTGACGAGCTTCTCCTCGAGCTCGGTCATCTTGCAGCGCGCGAGCGTCGTCGACATCCCCATGTTCGCGGCCATCTTGTTGCTGGCGGCGAGCCCGCCCTGCGCCGACAGGATGACCGTCAGCGCGAGGCCGAGGATCGACACGGCGACCATCACCTCGAGGAGCGAGAAGCCGCGCGCGCGGGCGCTCGGGCGAGAGGCGACGCGGGGCATCAGAAGACGCTCCCGGTGTCTTCGCGGTCGCTCGACTCCCTGTCGTCGCGCGGGATGACGAGCGCGCTCGGGCCGTTCTTCACCGTCACTTTGCCCGTGAGCGGCGACACCACGAGCGTCATCGTCTCGGTGTCCACGAAGCCCTGGCCCTGCTCCTTGCCGTGCCTGACGGCGACCTGGATGTTCGCGCGCTCGGTGCGCCCGCCCGGCCAGAAATAAAGGTACGCGCGGCCGCTCGTGCGCGGCGCGTCGTCGTGCACCGTCTGGACTTCCCGGAACGCGATGGACCCGCCGAGCTTGCGCGGCCCCTTGCCGCCGTCCTGACCCTGCGCGCCGAACGCCTTCACCTCCTTGAAGTGGGCGCGCGGCGCCTTCGGCCCCTGGATGAGGCGCTCGCCCTCGGCGACGGCGCGCCGCTCGGCCTCGGTCACCGGATCGGCGCCGCCGGTGCCGGTGAGGTCCTTCGTCTGCAGGAGCATGGGCACGTCGCCCTCCTCGAGCCACATCGTCTGCTCGTCGAGGTCGAAGACCATGCGCATGCTCTTGCTCGTCGCCGTGGCGCGCGTGAACGCGACGCGGATGGCGCCGGTCACGCTCGTCGATACGCGCTTCAGCTGGGCCGAGTTCGTCTGCCCGCTCCCGAAGATGACGCCGCCGAGGAGGAGAGACAGGAGCACCATCACGATCAGGATCTCGATGAGCGTCATGCCGCGGGCGCGCGCGCGCCGTCGCGCTGCGCCGTTGGGCACGAATCGCCGCGTCGAGACCCAGGCGGTCATTGCGGCTTCGCGGCCTCCGGGACGCGGATGTCGTCCGCCGTGCCTTCTTTCTGATCGGGGCCGGAGCTGGACACGATCGTCTCGTCGTCCTCGCACTGGATCTTGAACGGCTTGTCCCACGCGTCGGTGATCTTCGACGCGCTGTCGATCGTCTTGTCCTGGAGGAGCATCTGCGCCGTCGGGCACTGATCGCTCGCGTGCGCGCCGCGCCAGGTCTCCGCCGCGCGCCGCAGCTCACGCGCGCTCGTGATGGTGGTGTCCACCTGGGCCTTCTTCAGCTTGGGCAGGACCGCGATCGCGACGCCGCCGGCGATGAGGCCGAGGATCACGACGACGATCATGACCTCGATGAGGGTGACGCCTCGGGCGGCGGCGCGACGCGTTTTTGTGCAGATTCCGCGAATCATGAGCTCTCTCCTTGAACCGAACACCATGGCGATTCGTTCCTCATTCGACACGATCGAGGCCGCCCGGTAAGCCGTCCGGCCCGTCGCTCCATACGTCGAAACCCTTCGTGTCCTTGCGGCCCGGGCACGCGAAGCGCACCGGGCGGCCCCACGCGTCGACAGGTACATCGTAGGCGTAGCCGCCCGCGACGAGCTCCGCGAGCTC